>JAEUWI010000036.1 GCA_016791475.1 Candidatus Hydrogenedentota bacterium | reverse complement strand
GTCCTATCTTGTTCTTGGTTAGCTACCCAAGATTGGAACGAATGCGTGGTCGCATTTTCAATTTACAGAACATATGCCACGTCATCATGGCCCATCTGCAAGCGTCAAGGGCAACGGGCTATTCGCGTCCATTCTCGCTTCTCATCACTTCAATCGCCTTCATCAATCAAGTTTGCGACTATCCACGCCGATGTGCGGTTCCGTTGTTCTGGTTGCGACCAACGGCCGTACTACGACTCTTATGGAATTCTCCCATGCACCGCTCCGCCTATAGTTTCTTCTCCCGCATATTGACCCTCATGCTCCTGTTCGGCTTGCAGCACGCCTGGACCGAGCCGACCGGGGTATGGGAACTCGTCGTGCCGTCGACCGGCGCGGAAGCGACGTCCGGGGCATCCATGTTGATCGAGAAGGAACTCGCAGCGCGGGTGCCGGGTCTGTTGATCAGGCGCGCCGGCGCGGTGAACCCGGGAATCCCCGCGATTATTTTGGGCACCCCCGACTCCAGCCCGGACCTGGCCGCTGCGTTGCCGACGAACCTCGCGCTGCCGGAACGTCCAGAGGGCTATGCCATCTGGACGGAATCGAAGGACGGAGTCCCCCGGGTCTTCTGCCTCGGCGTCGATCATCGCGGTGTGCTCTTTGCCGCCGCCCATGTGTTGCGTTCCATCGACTTCAGCGCCGACCCCGCGCTGCCCGTGATCGCGCCCGTCGCCAGTGCGCCGGTGGTCCCGTTGCGGGGGCACCAGATGGGCTATGGCGACATGAACAACACCATTGACGCCTGGGATCTGGATACTTTCGATCAGTACATCCGCGACCTGATTGTGTTTGGCGCGAATGCGATTGAATTGTCTCCCACGATCGACCCCACCGCGCGCGAGAGTGTCCATATGGACTCCACGATGTGGGCCAGGAATATTGCCTTATCGGAATTGATCCATGCCTATGGGTTGGAGGTGTGGCTCTGGATGTCGCTCCAGGAGGACCTGACCAATTTGGCCGCCGCGGGCGAAACCCGCGCCGCCTGGGCGCGCCTCTTTTCCGCGATGCCCCATGTGGACCAGGTGTTCGTGGCGGGAGGGGATCCCGGCAGCAACGAGCCGGGGCTGTTGATGAACTGGCTGGCCGAAACGGCGCCGGCGCTCCAGGGCCCTCATCCGGGTGTGGGATTCTGGGTGTCCAATCAGGGCTTCGAGCCCGAAGAAAACGATACCTTCTTCACCTATCTGCAAGAGCATCGGCCCCCGTGGTTCGCGGGTGCGGCCTTTGGCCCCTGGGCCAAGATCGGCATCCAGGAGATGCGCGAGCGAACACCGGCCCAGTATCCCATCCGGCGTTATCCGGACATCACCCACAGCGTTCGCTGCCAGTATCCCGTTCCGGAGTGGGATCCGGCTTTCGCACTGACCCTTGGGCGCGAGTCCTTCAATGCGCGACCGCGCGCCATGCAGCAGATACACAATACCTTCATGCCTTATGCCCGCGGCTTTGTCGCCTACTCGGAAGGGGTGCACGACGACGTGAACAAAATGCTCTGGAGCCAGTACGGCTGGAATCCGGAGGCCGATCCCGCTGAAGTTCTTGCGGCGTATGGCCGCTATTTCATTGGCGGGAAGCACGGGGAAGCGGTTGCAAAGGGCTTGCTCGCGCTGGAGGACAACTGGGTCGGTCCGCTGGCGAACAATGCCTCCATCGCGCCCACGGCCGCACACTGGCGGGCCATGGCGGCGGAGGGCGGCAAGGCGTTGAAGGAGAACTGGCGCTTTCAGATGATTTATCTCCGCGCGCTGTACGATGACTACGTCCAGAAGCGGTCGGCGGCGGAGCGGGCGCGGGAAGAGGCCGCCATTGCGTCGCTGCGCGCGGATGTGGCGGGGGATCTTCCCGAGGCGATAAAGACTGCCCGTAAGGCACTTCGCGATTCGGGGAAGCACCCGGAGCTCGCGCCCCTGAGAAAAGAGCTGAACAAGTTTGGCCCGGCGCTTTTCCGCCTCATAGGAATTCAACTCGACGTGAAGCGGTTCAAGGCGATGAACCCGGAGCGCGGCGCCATTTTGGAATTCCTTGACACGCCGCTGAACAATCGCGGCTGGTGGGAGGCCGAGCTGGCGAAGGTGGAAGCTGGATTGAAGGATGGCGGCCTCGACGAGGCGGCGGCCCGAAGCCGAATTCTGGCGCTTTGCGACTGGGAGCGGAATCCGGAAGGGGGCTTCTACGACGACCTTGGACGCGTGGGCCGACAGCCTCACCTCGTGGCGGACACGGCCTGGGCGCAAGATCCCGGAGGCGTCTCCACGGCGATGGTGGAGTTCATGCGCCCGGCGGAAGGGTGGCGCCTGTCGTGGGCGGATCAGGCCCAGACCCTTTATGGAACGCCGTTGAAAATGCGCTATGAGGGATTGGACCCGAACCGCGCCTATCGGGTACGTGTCGTCTATGCCGGACGCTTCAAGGCGACGATGACCCTTCGGGCGGATGGCTCCCACGAGGTCCATGGCCCGGTTTCCCAGTCCGACCCCGTTGCGCCGCAGGAATTCCCCATACCCCGGGAGGCCACGAGCGACGGGAACCTGGAACTGCAATGGGACCTTGTCGGGGGGAGAGGTTGCCAGGTGGCGGAGGTGTGGTTGCTCGGGTAAGTATTGCACATACGCTTCCGCTTGACGTGGGTTGCGGCCTGTGCGCCTTGCCGGCGGAACCCGCCCTGTGCGCATATTCCCGTGCTACCATAATTCTCCGGCCCCAACCCACAGGAGTTCTTCCCATGTCTCAACCTTCCGATCTTGCTCAGGGCGATACACCCGCCTACACGAAAACCATGATGGATTACCTTGGTGATCGGGAACCCTTTTCCGTGTTTGAGGCGACGCCTTCCGCCCTGCGTGCGGCGGCGGAAGCGGTGTCAGAGGACAAACTGCGTACGCCGGAGGCGCCGGGGAAGTGGTCCGTGTTGAACGTGGTGCAGCACCTGGCTCATGTGGAACTGGTGCTTGGAACGCGATTTCGGATCGTTCTCGCGGAGGAGGGTTCGCCCCTGGCGGCAATGGACCCCGACCGTTGGATTGCCAACCTCTTTCCGGATGAATTCGGCCTGGAAGAGGCGCTAACGGATTTCGCGAACGTACGCGCCATGAACCTGCGCCTGTTGCGTCGGGTGAGGGGCGACCAGTGGGCGCGCTACGGTATCCATTCCCAGCGTGGCAACGAGACCCTGTCCACGATGGTGCGGATGTACGCGGCCCATGATTTGTATCACCTGTATCAGATTGAGCGAATAAGGCGAGCAGTTGACAGTTGACAGTTGACAGTGGCGCGGCGGGCTCGATAGGACGGATTCGACGGATAGGACTGATTAGGCCGATCTGACTGATCTGACTGATCTCGCGGATTGGACAGATTCTTTCTTCGCTGTCAACTATCCACTGTCAACTGTCAACTGTCAACTGCCTTATGGCATACTATGCCGAATTACCCACAAAGCACGCGCTTCCCCCGAATTCCCCTTCGGGACCAGCTATCGCAGGATGTCGAATGAGTCTAGAGCAGGAATTGAATAGCATCGGGCGTCAGGCCCGCGCGGCGTCGAATGCGCTGCGCTCGTTGTCGCGCCGCGTGAAGGATGCCGCGCTGATCGAGATTGCGCGGCGTCTTCGGGCCGAAGGCGCGCGCCTGAAGGCGGAAAACACGAAAGACCTCGCGCTGGGTCGCGAAAAGGGCCTCTCCAGCGCCATGCTGGATCGCCTGGAACTGACCGATGAGCGGATCGAAGGCATGGCCGAGGGCCTGGAGCAGGTCGCGGCGTTGCCCGATCCCGTGGGCGATGTGGACCAGCAATATGTCCACCCGAACGGCCTGCGCATGGCGCGGATCCGCCAGCCCATCGGCGTGGTGGGCATCATTTATGAAAGCCGGCCCAACGTGACGGCGGACGCCGCGGCGCTCTGTCTTAAATCGGGCAATGCCTGCATCCTGCGCGGCGGCTCGGAAGCCTTTTTCTCCAATACTGCGATTGCCCAGATTTTCATTGAGGGTGCGAAGAGCGCGGGCGTTCCGGATCATGCCGTGCAGATGCTGGGCACGACGGATCGCGAGGCGGTGGCCGCGATGCTCAAGCTGGACAAGTATATCGACGTGATCGTGCCCCGCGGCGGCAAGGGACTGATTACCTTCATCTACGAAAACTCCCGCATTCCCGTCATCGCCCATCTCGATGGCGTGTGCCACACCTATCTCCACGAAGACGCCGACGAGCACATGGCCAAGTCCATTGCGATTAACGCCAAGATGCAGCGGCCCGGCGTGTGCAACGCCATGGAGACCCTGCTGGTCCATGAGGCCGCCGCCCCCATGCTGCTGCCGGAGATCGCCCGCGAACTGGCCAGCCTCGGCTGCGAAATTCGCGGTTGCGACCGGACCCGCCAGCTCATCCCCTGCAAGGAAGCGACGGATGAAGACTGGGTGACGGAGTATGTGGACAAGATCCTGTCCATCAAGATCGTGGCGTCCCTGGATGAAGCGATTGCCCATATCAATGAGTACGGTTCGCACCATTCCGACGCCATCATCACGGAGAGTTACGAAGCTTCCGAGCGCTTCCTGGACGAGGTGGACAGCGCAACCGTGTACGTCAATGCCTCCACGCGTTTTACGGATGGATTCGAATTTGGCCTGGGCGCGGAAATTGGCATCAGCACGAATAAGCTCCATGTGCGCGGCCCCATGGCGCTCGAAGGGCTGACCACGCAGAAATACGTCATTCGCGGCAACGGCCAGATTCGGGAGTAGGCAATTGCGCATCGGTGTCTTCGGCGGAACTTTCGACCCCATCCACCGCACCCATGTGGACATCGGCCGCGCGGCCCTGGCGCACAAGGGGCTGGATCGGGTGCTCTTTGTGGTCTCCGCCGATCCGCCCCACAAAGGCGGCGACGAGATCACCCCGGCGGATGACCGCTATGCCATGGTGGAGGCCGCATTGAAGAGCGAGCCGGGGCTGGAGCCCTGCGATCTCGAACTGCACCGTGAAGGCCCTTCCTACACGGCCGACACGATGAAAGCCCTGCGCGGCCTCTATCCCGACGCCGAGTTTTTTCTGATCATCGGGCAGGATGCCCTGATCGATCTGCCCGGATGGCGATCACCCCAGGGCATTCTGGATGAAGCGCGTCTGCTCGTACTGCCCCGGCCCAGCGAGGTGCGGGCGATTCCCGCCGTGCTCGAAGGCCACTACGAGATGCTGCCCTTTGCCGAGAGCCTCATGTCTTCGACCGACGTGCGCCGCCGCCTCGCCGAAGGCGATGCCGCCGCCGACAGTCTGCCGCCCGCCGTGTTTGACATTGTTCAGGAACGGGGTCTCTACCATGCCCATCGTTAAGATGCGCCGATACAAGGAATTTCTTGGGATTCTTCGGGAAAACCTGCCCGAAGACAAGGTCAGCCATTGTATCTTCGTGGCGGAATACGCCGCGTCGCTCGCCGTGAAAGCGGGCGTGCCCCACGATGAAGTGGTGACGGCGGGCATGCTGCACGATCTCTGCCGCACCCAATCGGGCGATGTGCTCCTGGCCCGTGCCCGGGGCTATGGTCTGGACATCAGCGAAACCCAGCTTCAGGTCCCCATGCTGCTCCACGGTCCCGTGGCCGCCGAAGAGTGCCGCGAGGAGCTCGGCATCGACGATGAAGATGTTTACAACGCGATCTACTGGCACACCACGGGCCGGCCGGGGCTGGGGCGCACGGGTCAGTTAATCTACCTGGCGGACTTCAGCGAGCCCACCCGCAAATTCCCCGAAGCCGCGAAGGCGCGGACGCTTGCGCGGGAGCAGGGCCTCGAAGCGGCGCTGCGCTATGTGGCCCGCGCCAAGTTCGAGCACCTTCAGTCCAAAGAGGTGGTCGATCCCGTTGCCGAAGAATTTCTCGATTGGGTCGAGCGGGAATACCCGGCGTGAACACACCGGATGCCTTTGCGGACCTCGCCCGCTACTACGATCCGCTCATGTCCCATGTGAATTATGACCGATGGTTCTTCACGACTACCGCCCTCGCGGATCTGGTGAAAGAACCGATTCGCCATCTCGACGCCGCCTGCGGTACTGCCACGCTCGTGTCCATGCTCCGCAAGACCGGTTGGGACACTTTGGGCAGCGATCTCTCTCCCGCGATGATCCAGACGGGAAAGAAAAAGGACACGGCCCTGCCGCTTGCGGTCGCCGACCTGCGCGCCCTGCCGTATCGGGACTCCTTCGAACTCATCACCTGTCTCTTCGACAGTCTGAATTTTCTGCTGGAGGAAGAGGAGCTTGGGGAGGCTTTCGTGCAACTGCACGGCGCGCTCCGCGACGGCGGGATACTCTACGCGGACATTATCACCGAGCGCATGGTGACGGAGCACTTCGAAGGCCAGTCCTGGACGGAGGATAACGACGGATTCACGAGCCGCTGGTCCAGTGAATACGACAAAAAGAAAGCCATCGCCGAGTCGTATGTCCGCATCAACACGGGAAATACCTCGGTGATCCGGGAGCGGGTCTACGATCTCGCGCTGGTCAAGCGTCTGCTGGAGAAGGCTGGGTTCGACATTTTGGGGGCCTTCGACGCGGAAAACTGGAAGACGCCACGTCGGAAAACGACACGGGTGGACCTCATCGCGGTCAAAAAAGGGGCTCCCGGTATCGAGAAGCGCTTCGCGAAAGTGGCCGCTCAGGTGCGGCGGCTGGCCTTTGGAGACTGAAAAGCCAAGTCCGTAACAGTTTTTCCGCGAAGTGGGCCACTTGTAATCGTTTTTCAGAAATTATAATCGTTCTTCCGCGCAGCCGCTCTTTCATACGTGCTTTTCTGCATTCGTAGTCGTTTTTCCGCGAGACAGGTCCATTACTCAGAAACGAGATCTGTTAACGAATCCTTATCAGTTTTTCAGCGAGAGTACTATTATGTAACGAAAATGCAACCGTCAAGACGATTTTTCTGGAAGTGCTATGGATACCAACGAAAAAAGGTTCCGACTCGTCCATTGGGCTACGCCTGGCAGGCAAGCAAGGATACACCCACGGTCTATATCCGGAACGGTATCCCGCCGGAAGGGACTCCAAGGGCCGCGGTAACGAATGGGTTGAATGCCCGCTTCAGCGGATTGCATCAATATTCCGAGGTCGACTTTTGTTTCGGCGGCGCGACACTCCGAACGTCGCCGTGAGGCAGCAGCGCGGCGGCGGCGGTGATGGTTATCCCGCCTAACTCCACCAGCCACGCCAGTCGGAAGCCTTCGGTGCCGAGGCCGAGAAAGCGGTCCACATGATGGAACGACGCCGCGCGGACGAGGACGTAGAACCCGAGAAACATGAGGCCGGTCAGCGCGATATAGTAGCGGAGCGGCATGCCGCGCAGGGCCCAGATTATGGCAAGGAACACCACTGCGGCGGCTCCCGCCAGGCATTTTATGAAGATGGACTGGATCGCGCGACGGTTTTCATACCAGCCATCGGCCCGGGCCCAGTCCCTGCCATACTGGGTGATGAGTTGGTGCAGGTCGAGTTGCTTGTTCACGCCGAACAGGAAGAGAGCAATCCCGCAGAACAGCCAGAATCGAAAAGCCACCCGGCGCAACTCGGGCGTGCGAAAGCAGCGCCAGGCGCGGAAGAGACAGACCGCCGCCCCCCCGAAGTAGAACAGGAAAACAACAAGTCCCATGGCGGTGGGATCGCTGATACCGGGACTCCAGTGGCCATTCTCGACGATGGCCAGGCTGGACGAAATAAGTGCTTGATGAACGGAAGGTGAGTGCATGGGCGACTAACGTTGGTTGAGGACTCTGGACCGTATGAAAAGGCTCACTTTCGCTATCGGGGAGTAATCATACCCGCGCTGCCCAATTCCTTCAGCAGTCCCATGGGCGGCTCTTCGCCGCGCTCGCGGGTGGTGAAGAAATTGAAGAGCATGATCCCGTCCGCGCCGTCGAGGTAGAGTTGCCGGGCGATGTCGCGGTAGGTCTCCACCTTCGGCTCGACTTCGATGGACGCGTAGATGGGCATGCTTTCCGGCAGCAGATCGCGGAAGGCGCGCAGGGGGAGGGGGTAATCGTTGCGCAGGTAGTGGCTCACAATGACGAAGTCGATAAGGCCCTCGTTGGCCCAGGTGACGGGATCGAGGCCGATGCCGAGGTTTTGCTCGGGCGTGGCCATGATGCGGGCGGAGAGAAGCAGTGGCCGCCCGCGTTTTTGGCCCGCCGCCTTCACCATGGCGGAAACCTCTCGCATCCACGCGGTCATGGTTTCGATGTGTTCATGCTCTTTTCCCTGGGGGAAATACATGGGGAAGCGCTGAAAGTCGAGTTCGAGGCCGTCGGCGTCGTAGTTTTCCGCGAGCTCCTTGAGTTCCGCCAGACGCTGGGCGCGGACTTCGGGGATGGCGAAGTTCAGGCCGGCGGGGAGCCAGGTGCCCACGATGGGGTGGACGCGCGGCCCGAGAATCTCGGAGTAGATTGGCCGCAGCGGATCGGCCACTTTGCCAATGCGCCATTCCGGATGGGCCTTCCAGAAGTTGGAGAGGATCATGTGATCCTGCGCTTCGTATTCCACGGCGTGGACTTCGTTGAGACGGAAGGAAATGAAAGTCTCCATTCCCTTCTCCTTTGCGCGGCCCAGCACCAGCGCAAGGGGATCGTGGCCCGCCGCGATGAGGCTGCGAAGATTCTGCACACCGCGCTCGGTGGTTACGGGGTTGGTCGCCACCCCGTCCGCCACGGTGGCCGCGAGTTTCTCGCTCACGTCCCGACCGATCAGCTCCGCCACTTTTGACGGGTAGTTCATCAACATGCCTATGTTGGGCGAAAAGGAATAGGTGGTCACCTGCGTTTCGCCGATGGGATCGATGTAGGCATACACGTTCTCCGGCGACATGGGCGTATCGGCATAGATGAACATGTTGTCACCGTCGCTGTTGTAGAAGAAGCGCTTCGCGCGCTGCGGCGTCTCGGTCTTCAGCGGTTCCAGCGCGATGCGGCGGAAGAAGATCTCCGCGCCTTCGATCTGAATCTGAATCTGCCCCGCGCGGGGTTGCACGTCGTAGACCTTGTTCACGGTTACGCCGTTCAGCACCAGCGTCAGCGTTGCACCGTCGGCGATGACCTCGAAGCGGTTCCACTCGCCCGCGGGCTTCTCCAAATCGCGCGCACCGCGATAGCCGTACTCGTCTTTCCACTCCGGATCGCGGCCCCACCAGTTGACGCGGCCCGCGTTGACCGTCTGCAAGCGTCCATCGGGCTGAAAGAGCCAGCTTCCCGCTTGTTGCTCAGCCGCCACCGGCCCGGTGACCTGAAAGGCGTCCGTGCCGTCGCCCAGCACGAGGATATCGCCCGTGCCGCCTTCAATCATCTGCGCGGCGATGGCGTTTTTCCACAGGCCGTGGAACGCGCCGTCCTCGCCCACGGCATGGATCTGGAAACCGCAATCGCGCGCCTTGCCTTCGCGATCTCCATAGGCCCCTCCGCCCCATTTGAACTCCGCGACGAGCCGGTAGTTCGCATAGGCCGCGTCGGTGCTCAAACAGCCCCGCGCATCGCCCGAGATGTGGAGAAGGCCATCGCTCACCTTCACAATGTCGCCCGGATTCTCGCCGACCGCTTGGCCCTGGAGCGCGGGATACCAGCCCGATAGGTCGCGCCCGTTGAAGAGCTCGATAGGAGTCGTCGGGATAATGGGCTCCGCAGCCGGGACGAGCGGGGATAAGAGCAGTGCGAGACAACAGGGCAGCGTGCGCAGCATGGTGTTCCTTTCCGTATGGTATGCCTGTGGAGGAAAGCATGCACAATACTCGGCGAAGTGCGCAAGAGCGGCTATAGGGAGGCCCGAGACCTTGACAAGAGAGCGTGACTGGGCCGCGAACGAACGCAGGGCCGACTTGAGGCCCGACCAAGAATATTTCCCACAGATTCACACAGATCTGCACAGATAAGACAAGAATAACTCCTCACATTTCTCGCACAGCGGACCGTTCGGGCATCTCTTGCTCTTATCTGTGGAGATCTGTGTTGATCTGTGGGAAACCCTTCCTTTACAGGCCGCGAGAGTACAGAAATTGTCGGGGGAAGCCCTCTGTCCATTACGCGTTGCGAACTCTGCGTTTTCTTGCGGCTGAAAAAAGAATCTGTCCCCGCCTTTGGTGTACCCTATAGGCAAGTCGCCCACGCGCCAACTTGAAAGTCTGCCCGATATCATGGCCACCACAGACGCCCAGAAAGCACCCCGCAAGATCATCGCCACGGTTCCCCCGCAGGAGATTCTGCCCATCGTTGATGGGAACTTTGAATCGAATGTGAAGGGGATTTACGTGATTGGCGACGTGACGGGACTGCCGCTGGTCAAGGTGGCGGCGAACCATGGCGTGGCCCTTTTGGACAAGATGGAGAAGCAGGGGCGTTTTGCCGCGTCGCAAGGACGCGAGGGCCTCGATCTGGTTATTATCGGCGCGGGGCCCGCAGGGCTTTCGGCCGCGCTGGAAGCCCAGGCGCGGGGGCTGCGCTTTGTGGTGTTGGAGCGCACGAAGGCGGCGAGCACGGTCCGCGCTTTCCCACCGGGTAAGAAGGTCTATGCAGAGCCGCGTTATTTGAAGAATTCGAGCGGCCTGGAGACCGAAGGTGATTTAGAGCGGGACGATTTTGTCGCCCGGGTCGATGCACTGGTTGCGGAGAAGGCCCTTCCCATAAAAGAGGGAACGGAGGTGGCGCGGGTGGTGAAGCGGGGCGAAGGGGCTTTCGACGTGGTCACGGCCAACGACAAGACCTTTCAGACCGCCAATGTGGTGGTGGCCGTGGGGCGTCAGGGCCAACCGCGTTTGCTGGATGTGCCCGGCGCCGAATTTAGCCAGAAGGTGACCTATCGCCTCCACACGGACGAAGACTATCACGATAAAGACGTACTCATCGTGGGTGGCGGCAACTCGGCGATCGAGGCGGCCCTCATGCTCGCGGAGCACAATCGCGTGACCCTGAGCTATCGCGGCGACACGTTTTTTCGCGCCAAGGCGGAGAATCGGGCGGCGCTGGAGGCGGTCGAGCAGGAGGGGCGCATCGCTGTCCTGCGCAAGAGCGAGGTGACCGAGATTCGGGAGTCGGAGGTGCTTTTACGCGTGGATGGCGCGACCCAGTCCGTGCCCAACGACAACGTGATCATTCTCATTGGCACCCTGCCGCCCGTAGACTTCCTCTTGGACATGGGTCTGGAACTGGATGGCGTCTGGACGGCGAAGCGCTTCATTTATTCCGGCCTGGGCATCGCCGCCGGTATATTCGTGTACTTTTATGCCCAGTATTTTTCACTCCATCCCGACAAGGCTGGCGCGGGGCAGTGGTATCTGCCCTGGGCGAGCGGGCTGGCCGGGGGGCCGGTGCTTCCCGCAATTCACCTGCTGGCGGGCTATGCCCTGCCGGTGGCGTGGCTGCTATTGCTCGGTCTGGTATTAATGAATAAAAACTTAGGCGCGCGCGGACGGAGTCCCTTGATACGGGTGCCGGCGGCCGGTGGATTGCTGGCGCTGGGGGCGCTGGTCTATGGCGTCTATTCTGTGGCGCCCTCGATCTTTACGGTGGACGAAGCCCAGTCGGGACCGGGCCCCTATTTTATCCCGGGCTTCTCGTGGCTCTACGCTGTGGTGCCGACGTACTTCGGCAACCTCTACGGCTTCTACTACCTCCTGTATTTCACCGGAATTACCGGCTTCGGACTCTACTGGGCCTGGCGCGCGAATCACCGGCGCATCTGGATCCGTAATCTCACCATCATCGCGACCCAGTGGACCCTGTGGTGGGGTATCCCCACCTTCCTCGTGGTCTTCATCGGGCGCAACCCCTGGACGCCCCTCATTGGTCGTTCGTTGAATGCCTGGCCCCTGAAGATGAACGCCTTTGAGGTGGAGGCCGCCGGGCCCGGCGACCCCGCCTGGTGGCACACCGTGGCCGTGGTCGGCGTGGTGTGGGCCGTCGTGCTCACCTTTATTGTCATACCGCTTTTCACCATCAAATGGGGCAAGATCTATTGCTCCTACATCTGCTCCTGCGGCGCACTGGCGGAGACCGTGGGAAACAGTTATCGCCATCGCGGCCCCAAGGGCGACTGGCCCCGCCGGCTGGAGCGTTTCGGCTTCGTCTTTATTCTGCTGGCGGCGGTGGGCACCATTGCCCACCTGCTCGGCTACAGCCTGCCCTACAACTTGTACAACGTGTGGGTCGGCACCTTTCTTTCCGGCGCCATTGCCGTCGGGCTCTATCCCTTCCTCGGCCAGCGCGTCTGGTGCCGCATGTGGTGCCCGCTCGCCTTCTGGATGAACTTCTGGGGGCGCTGGTCCAAGTTCAAGATCTCGCCCGAGAAAGGCAAATGCATCGACTGCAACGTGTGCAACCAATACTGCCAGATGGGGATTGATATTAAGTCCCGCGCGCTGCAGGGTATACCGGTGACCTTGAAAGATACGCCCTGCGTGGGCTGTGCGGAGTGCGTGGTGCGGTGTCCCATGGAGATCCTCCACATCGGCGAAGCGCCGGAACGGGTTTAGAATTACGAATTACGAATTAAGAATTACGAATGCCTGAAGGTGACCCATGACCTCCCCAAAATCTGAAAAATCCTATTATGGCCCCTTCTTCTGGGTTGCCGCCGTGTCCTTTATTGTGCCGCTGTTCGTGGCGGTGCGCGCTTTTGACCACATCGGCGCGACGGCGGGCCCCACACCGGTGCCGGATGCGTCGGGGGTGGACCATGCTCTCTGGGACTACGCGCTGAAGGCTTACGTGGCGAATGGCCTGGTGGACTACGACGGCATCGCGAAGGATCAGGCTTTCCGCACCTACCTGAAGCAATTGGGCGCGGCCCAGCCGGACAAATTGGCCACAGACAACGAGCGACTCGCCCTGCTGTGCAACGCCTACAACGCTTTCGTGATCAGCGGCGTGATCCGCCACGAGATTCGCGATTCGGTGAATAACTACACCGATCCGACCAGCAAGAAAGGCTTTTTTGACATCCCCGAGTACATTTTCGCCAATGAAACGCTTAGTCTGAACGCTATCGAGCACAAGAAAATCCGGGAACCCTTCGGCGATCCGCGCATTCACGTGGCGCTGGTCTGCGCGGCCTTGAGTTGCCCCGCGATACGTCCCGAGGCGTACGAAGGGAGTCGGCTTGACGCCCAGCTCGACGATCAGTCCCGTCTTTTCGCCAACGACCCGAAGCACGTGTTCTTTGACGCGGAAAAGAAGGAGATCCGGCTCAGCCGGATACTCCAGTGGTATGGCAAGGACTGGGACGGGGTCGGCGGCTACCTGCAATGGCTTCACGAGCGGGTCGAGGATCCTGTTTTGAAAGGGGCGCTCCTCCAGGCGGCGACCGAGGAGGTGGCGGTGAAATACTTTGAGTATGACTGGGTATTAAATACCAGCAACGAGCTGAAGCCGGGCGGCAGCGCCGATCCCAGTTCGGGCGCTTTTGGTTCGGGTTCCATTCCGAACGAGTGATTTGGTCCGGCTTGTGCAGGCTGAATCGGGCTGGTATCCATACTTTTTACTGTGTTAAGCTGTTGGTCCTGGGTTATTTTCCGGAATTGTGCCTATTCGCGCCTGATTTGTTCTCAAGGGACATCACGGTGTTCGGGTCGGCATCTGGGGTTGAACATGAACATGAAGTACACAAATTCCTTGATTCTGGCCGTTGGCGTTGTGCTTGCGGGCTGTGAATCCACGCCCTTTAAAGCAACGAGCAACCGCCCGTGAAGCTTCTGAGCGAGAGCGAGAAAGGCAGTTACACGCCGCCCGCCGAGACGACCGCGGGCCTTGTGCCTTCCCCCCACAAGCGATTCAACGAGATTCCCCTGCCCGATGGTCTCCGGGAGGATACGGTACGTTCCTTCGTGTACGACTCGCGAAGCGTCAAGATCGGCAAGATGGTGTACTACTCGAAGAGCACCGTGAACGAGCTCGCCCAGTTCTATATCACCAATGCCCCGCTGGACAACTGGACCCTGGTGTCCACGACCCAGTCGGAAGACAGCGTGTTGTTGTTCTTCACCAAGCCCGGCAAGCGCCTTAATGTGGAGTCCCGCCGGGTGGGTGTGGGCCGGAGCAATGAACTTATCCTGAATTATCTTCCCGCCGAGGAAGCGGCGCAATGAAGTCCGCGATGCTCCCCATGCTGTTTGTCCTGGGCCTGCTGTCCGGTTGCGCCGGCGGTGGCGTGAATCTGGACATTCCCGGTCTGGGCGGCAAAGCATCCGATGAAGCGCAGATCACGAAAATCTTAAATGATGTGCATCTCGGGATGGAGACGAAGAAAGTCGGCAAGATCATGCGGCACGTATCCGCCGACTATCTCGACGAAGAAGGCCGGGACGCGGAGGGTATCCGGAAGTACCTCAATCAGGTTATGAACAATTACCGTTCCATTCAGATTAACCGGTCGGCCTCCAGCATATTGATTCAGGGTGATCGCGCCCGGGTGGTGGAGGCCTTTGGGACGCTGGGACAGCCGGACAACTCCCAGACGCCGCCGGTGACCCTTCAGGGGCAGGTGGCGGTCTACCTCCAGCGTACGGACGCGGGGTGGAAAATTGTAGAGTGGGGCGCTATCAGTTAAAATACCCGTTTTGACCCTTCCTCCTCCCCGGCTCCGGGGAGGCATTGCATGACCCGTTTTTGGAAAGAGAGCATTCATGGCTGAGAACGAATCGAAGTCCGCCGTCGCCCACGGCGTTGCAGGTGAAGCTGAAACGCAGGGCGACTGGCAGCAGTTGCTGGACTATATCAAGGAGAACCCCAAGACGGTAATCGGCGGTATCGCGTTTGTGGTGCTGTGCGCGTTGGCGGGTGGTATCTACAGTCTGAACGCCTCCGTCAAAGATCGTCACGCCATGACGGCCTATGCCGATGCGCTGGACGAAGAAGACGCCGCCGCGCGGGCCGAGGCTCTGCAGGCGGTGGCCGCGGCGGGCAATCGGTGGAGTGTGGAAGCGCTCTATCTTTCCGGCGAGGCGCATATCGAGGCCAAGGCCTATGACAAGGCCCGCGAGGCGCTGGGTAAAGTCGTAAACGACCATGGGGATTCCGACTATGCGCCCCAGGCGGCGGAAGCGCTGGCCTTCCTGGATGAGAACGAGGGCAAGCTGGAGGAGGCGCTGGCGGGTTACACCAAAGTGTTTGAATCCTGGGACGATACCTTTACGGGACGTCGCCAGCCCCTGAACATGGCCCGTATCCAGGAGGAACTGGGCAAGCTACCCGAGGCGATTGCCTCCTACAACAAGCAAAAAGAGATTTTTCCCGATTCGACTTTTGCAACAAGTGCGGATCAGGCGCTTTCCCGCTTGAAGTCGGAGCATCCGGATCTCTTCCCGGCCGAGACTGCTCCGGCAGCCGCCGCCGCGCCTGCCGCGGCCCCCGAGTCTGCTGCGGCTCCCGAGGCCGCTCCGGCACCCGAGGCTGCTCCGGCGCCCGAGGCTGCTCCGGCTCCCGAGGCCGCTCCGGTCCCCGAGACCGCTCCGGCCCCCGAGACCGCTCCGGCCCCCGAGGCTCCCGCCGCACAATAGGCCGGTACAAGACAAGCGAAATTATCAAGCGCTCTCGTCCTGGACGAGGGCGCTTTGCTATTGTCGGGAAGGACCGGGTTCCCTTTTGCGTCAGGTTTTTGCCACAGACGGGTATAGTCTGACAGCTTGTGAATTCGTTGCTCGACGGGAATACGGACCTTCCAGTCCATGATTTTCTTGCGACTCTGTCGCACGAACGCGCTTGGGAAGACCCGCGCTCCCGGTTGGGCGATCAATTGGCGGAAAAACTCAAGAACGCTGAAAGATGGCTTTTCCCCCTGGCTGACAGCCGCATTGACTTCCGCCACGTTCCCCTTTAAAATCAAAGTCCCCGTGGGGCTTGAATTGGGGTACGGTCCAGCAGGGCATGCAACGCGAGGTAGTACACGCATGAAATCAGGCCAGATCCGCAAATTGTTCCTCCTTCTCCTGCTGGCTGGCATTGCCGTGGGAACGGCGCAGGCTCAGACCGCCTGTCTTTCCATCCAGCGAACCGTGTCGGGTTGCGCCATCGCCGGCGCCGATGTGGACGTGACCGTAACCATAGAGAGCGCCTGCGAAGAGGAAATCTCCGCGCTTGGTCTGCGCGAGACGATTCCCGAGGGCTGGACCTATCAGGGTTCAACGCTGACCGCCGAGCCTCGCCTGGAATCGGAAATCGGCTCGACGGGTACAATCGAATTCGGCTGGGTCGAGATACCGACATTTCCCGCGACCTTCACCTATACCCTTGCCGTCCCGGAAGGCGCGTCCGGCAGCGAAGCGATCAGCGGTAACGTGCTGTATCGGGAAGACAATGGCGAAGTGGCGGGCGGCGTCGTAGAGACCAGTGTTTGCATCGAGGCGGGTGGTGAGGGTGAAGGTGAAGGGGAAGGCGAAGGTGAGGGAGAAGGCGAAGGGGAAGGGGAAGGCGAAGGGGAAGGCGAAGGCGAAGGCGAAGGCGAAGGCGAAGGCGAGACGGGTGCGCCGGTCATCACGCTGCTCGGTCTGGCCAATGTCTCCATGGAATGCGGTACCGCGTTTACGGATCCCGGTGTTACGGCGCAGGATACCGAAGACGGCGACCTGACCGATAGTGTAATCAAGCTTGGCTCGGTAAATATCCATGATGCGGGCGTCTATGTGTTGACCTACAACGTCATCGACAGCGACGGGAACAGCGCGGCCCAGGTGGTGCGCACCGTCACGGTATCCGACAACACCCCGCCCAACGTTACCCTGGTGGGCCCGGCGACGGTGAATCAGTCCTGCGGCGCGCCGTTCCTCGATCTTGGCGCAACCGCGACGGATGTCTGCGATGGTACACTGTCTGTGGTTATGGAGACGGAGATGGATCTGACCCAGCCGGGGACGTACACGGTGACCTATCGGGCCACGGACGCTTCGGGCCATTCCGACACGGCCACGCGGACGGTGATTGTGGAAGACACCGAAGGTCCGGAGATCACGCTACTGGGCGCATCGCCTTTCCCGCTGGAGTGCGGCACGCCCTATGAAGAACCGGGGGCGACCGCCGTGGACGCCTGTGATGGCGAAGTGGCCACGGTTTCCGTTGTGACCAATACGGTTAACCCGTCGGTACCCGGCACCTATTCCGTGACCTATCAGGCGACGGATCAGGGTGGGCGAGTCTCGATTGTGACCCGCGACGTGCTTGTGGCGGATACGGATGCGCCGGAGATTCACCTTGTGGGCAGTGCGCTGGTTGAGATCGACTGCGGTACCGCGTGGACCGATCCCGGCGCCACCGCCATCGATGCCTGTGAGGGTGTGGTGGAGGTTACGAGTGACGCGGAGACGGTGGTGAACACGACCGAGGCCGGGTCCTATGAGATCACCTATCTTGCCGAAGACAGCCTGGGCCAGCTTTCCGTGGCGACACGCACGGTGGTCGTGGGTGGTCCGGCGTGCGAGGGCGGTTCCGCCGTGTGCCCCCTGACGGAATTCACGGTCAGCCAGCCGGCGGGCGATACCATCTTCATACCCGAGGGCGCGGGGCAGCAGCGCGTGTTGTTTTCCGCGTCCACGTTCTTCGGCGACGACGCGGATTGCACGGTCGGCACGACCCGCGTTACCTACACGGTGGACGGCGCCTCGCAGCTTTCCGAGAACCGGGCCGCGGGCTACCCCGTGGTGTTTTTCCTGACGGCGGGCGAGTATACGGTTGACGCCGTTGCTGAAGTGGTGGAGACCGGCAGCACCCTTTCGCAGCAGTTTGCGCTGACTGTGGCCACCGCCCCCGATGCGGATCAGGATGGCCTCGTGGATCAGCCCTTCACCAGCCTGGCGGTGGAGAGTGATATCTGGACGACCGACACGCAGGCCCCCGGCAGCGACGGCACGACGACCATGACCACCTGGTTTGGCGATTGCGACGGCGCCTCGGACGAGCGTGTGGAAGTGCGGGTGCGCAATCCCGAGAACAGCGCCCAGGTGCTTACGGTTTCCGTGGAGCGGGCTTTGCTGGATTGTGAGGAGCAGGGCATCCTGACGGTTGCCTTTGGCGAGAGCCTGGGGAACATATTTAACCCTTCAGAGGCAGGCGCGATTCCGGCCGCGCCCGCCGGCGTTGCGGACGACGGGCCTTTCTTTGATGTGACGCTGGTGGTAAGCGGCAATGGCGGCGATTCCTTCGCGCCCATCGCCGCGAGCCGACTGGCGGCGCGTCCGGTACGGTTCAGCCTCACCGGTGTCGACATTCCCGACGCGGAAACGGCGTCCTTCGTGCGCTTCCCGACGACGGCGGCGCCGGATGGCAACGGTGGCTTCGATCTGGAAGTGGGCGAGGGAACTTGGAGCTCGGCCTCCATTCAGAATGTGACCGTGGGTGGCGCCACCCTCCAGGGCGAGGCGGTGAATCTGTCCCTCTTCGCCCCGCTGACCCCCGAGGCGGGCAAGGATCCGAATGGCGCTTCCTGCGCGCCGGGCCAAGGCGTCGGCACCTTCTGGGCGGGCGATTTAGTTGTCGCGCTGGGCCTGCTGGCGTTGTTGGTCTGGAGCGGTCGCGCCCGCGTCGTGCGATGACGGTATGATTAACAATACGGCCCCCGCGTTCCGCAGAGCGCGGGGGCCGATTTGTTTGTGCGGGATTGTTTGGTGTGCAGTGCGCGAATGAACGCATGACGAAGGGGATTGCGTCGGCACTCCATGCTCCTTTGCGCCGCCACCCGCGGGCAGGTTCTGGGCGTTTTCAGTCTGGCTCAATGACCGCCACTCGACGCGTGATGTCGGCCGATCCAGGCCAGTACCTTCTGAATGACTTCCCCGCGGCCGGTGTCGTTCAGCAATTCATGATATCCGCCTTCAACCCAAAAACGGGTCTTGTCGGTACTGCCGGCGCGTTCGATGAGCAACTGGATTCCCGACGGCGGGGCGATGGTATCGGCGGTGCCGTGGAAGACGAGGAAGGGGGTGGTAATCCTGGGCACTATGTCGGGCAGGGCCTGGATGGCGTGGGCGAGCTCCGCCCCGGTTCGGGCGCGAATTGGGCCATGGTAGACGTGGGGATCGGTGTCGTAAGCCCGGACGACTTCCGGATCCCTGGCGATGCCCTTGCTTTCGATTCGGTCTACCGGGAGTCCCGGTGCTACCCTGCTCAAGAGCCCGGACATTCGCAGCAGGAGTGGCGCGACATGATCCGGAATGGCCATCAGGGGGCTTGAAAAGATCGCGCCACAAATTCCGATTGGCTCCCCGGCCAGGTAGTGCGCGGTGAGCAGGCCGCCCATGCTGTGGCCGAGGATGAACAGGGGCTTTCCACCGACCCTTTCACGTGTTTGATCAACGAAATGGCGCAGGTCCGCGACGAGCGTTGTAAAGTCCTTGATCTGTCCGCGTTTGCCGGGGGTTTCACCATGACCTCGCAGGTCGCATGCGTGGACGTGCAGGCCCGCATCGTTTAACTCGCGGGCGAGGGCTTCATAGCGACCGCTGTGCTCGGCGTAGCCGTGAACGATGACCAGGTGAGCCTGGGGGCTCTGTTCCGGGGGCCAGGAGCGGCAGAAGCAGGATTCGGGCATGTTGGCGGTTCCGGCGAATGGGTCAGGGGACATGGGTCTTATGGGTCTTATGGGTCTTATGGGTCTTATGGTTCTTGTGGTTCTTGTGGTTCTTGTGGTTCTTGTGGGTCTTGTGGTTCTTGTGGTTCTTGTGGTTCTTGTGGTTCTTGTGGGTCTTGTGGTTCTTGTGGGTCTTTTGGGTCTTGTGGGTCTTGTGGGTCTTGTGGGGGCTCGTGCGTTTCTTACTTCGTTTGAGATCAAACAATCAAAGCAAGTACAATTCTGCCGACCTTTCCTCCCTTTATAGGAATACTCCCGTTGCACGAGAATACCAATATTCGCACTTCCGTGGGGCCTGTTGCCAGCCTCTTTGGCAAGATCTGTCTTCGGCTCATGGGTTGGCGCGAGGCCAGTCCACAGCCTGCCGTTCCGAAGTATGTGCTCACGGCCGCACCCCACACGACGAACATGGACCTCTTCTACATGCTCTTCGGGACCCTGGCGATGAAAATACCGGCCACGTGGATGATGAAAGACACGGCCTTCTGGTGGCCTGCCGGTATGATCTGGCGCAAGCTCGGCGGTGTGCCGGTGAATCGCCGCGCCGCGACGAATGTGGTACATCAGATCGTGGAGGTGTTTAACAGCCGGGAGGATCTGGCGCTGCTGATCGCGCCGGAAGGCACGCGCAAGGAAGTGAAGCACTGGAAGCTGGGCTTCTACTGGATGGCGCTGCAGGCGAAGGTGCCGATCGTGCCGGGTTATATCAACCACCAGACCAAGCGCATCGGCGTGGGCGAGCCCATTTACCTGACGGGCGATATTGAGCAGGACTTCCAGAAGATTCGAGATTTCTACCAGGACGTTGTGGGCATTTATCCGGACTACGACGAGCGGCAGGCGAAGCGCCCGCCGGTAAAGCGCGGGGGCGATTGAGAGGCGGGGGCGCTTGTATTGGGTTTTGGGTGTCCGTATAATTGGTTATAACAACAAAGCCCCAACCCCACGGAGTGCCCCGTCATGATTCGCATTGTCGTCGCCCTCAGCCTGCTCGCCAGCGCCACCACGCTGGCCTCCCCCCCCATTGCCATCGACAGCCGGCTCGAGCCCTTCCTCGATACCTACTTGATTGGCTCTCAGGCCAACACGGCGCTCCGGCTGCAGGTGCCCCGTCCCGCGGAGACGGTAATTCAGTTCAATGACAAGTGGGAGGGACGTTATTGCGGCTATGTTACGGTTTTTAAGGATGGCGACCGCTATCGCATGTACTACCGGGGCAATCCCACGTCGGGCAAGGATGGATCGGACTGGGAAGTGACCTGCTATGCGGAGAGCCCCGACGGCATCCACTTTACGAAGCCGGAACTTGGAATGCACGAGTACGAGGGGTCGAAGGCGAACAACATATTCCTGGCGAATCAGGCTCCCTTCTCCCACAATTTTGCACCGTTCAAGGATACGCGTCCCGGTGTGCCGGCGGAAGCGCAATACAAGGCCATCGCGGGGACTTCGGAGACGGGGCTTCACGCTTTCTACAGCGCGGACGGCATCCACTGGACCAAGCAGGACAAGGCGCTGATTACGGATGGAGCGTTTGACTCGCAGAATGTGGCCTTCTGGTCCGAAAGCGAGGGGCAATATGTGTGCTACTTCCGCACCTGGCACCAGGGCGGCTTCAAGGGCTTCCGAAGCATCAGCCGCGCCACGTCGCCGGATTTCGTGACGTGGAGCGAGAAACAGGAGATGGATTTCGGCGATACACCCCGGGAGCATCTGTACACCAACCAGACTTTTCCCTATTTTCGCGCGCCTCACATCTACGTAAGTGTTGCGGCGCGATTCATGCCCGAGCGCCGCGTGGCCAGCGAAGCGGAGGCGGCGGCCTTTGGGGTGGAGAGCAGCTATTCGGGGGACTGCTCCGACAGCGTGCTGATGACGAGCCGCGGCGGCAATCGCTATGATCGCACCTTCATGGATGGGTTTCTGAAGCCGGGGATTGGCCTGGAAAACTGGACTTCGCGCACGAACTATCCGGCCTGGGGCATCGTGCCCACGAGCGAGCGGGAGATCTCCCTCTATGTCCAGACGAACTACGGTCAGCCGACGGCGGGTCTCCAGCGCTATGCCCTGCGGCCCGACGGATTCGTCGCGGTAGAGGCGCCTTATGCGGGCGGGGAAATGATCACGAAGACCATCACCTTTACGGGGAAATCCCTGTATCTGAACTATGCGACTTCGGCTGCGGGCAGCATCTGGGTGGAATTGCTGGACGGGGACGGCGTGGTGATTCCGGGCTACGAGGCGGACAAGTGCTTCGAGATCATCGGAAATCAGGTGGAGCGCGCGGTGGCGTGGAACGGCAACACCGATATCAGCGCCCTGGCGGGTACACCGATCCGGGTGCGCTTTGTGATGAAAGACGCGGACTTGTACGCCGTGCAGTTCAAGTAGGTGATGCAGGCGGGGCGTGGGGGAACGTATTGATTGGTTACCGGGACGGCAGGGACTACAGCGACAGCAGAATGATTTGACCCTGCTGTCGCTGTAGTCCCTGCCGTCCCTGCAAATTTGGCCGGAGTGTGTGAGGGAATCTGGTATGGCGCCCGTTACCACCTCCCCCGATCAGTCTTCCGCAGTCGCCTCGGGCGCTTCATCGGGCGCATTGGTCTTGAAGAGCTCCGCGATCACCATGAGCACGAGCCCGCCGACGATGGCGAGATCGGCGACGTTGAAGATGCCGGTGCGGGGCTCCCAGCCCCGGATACTCACCCAGGGAAGGCCCATGTTCATGAAGTCGACCACGATGCCGCCGTAGGCCACGCGATCGATGAGATTGCCTATGCCGCCGGACAGGATGAGGGCCAGGGCCACGGCCACCAGCTTGGCCATGTCGCGGGAGAAGAAGAGGAAGCCCGAGACCACGGCGAGGATCACGGAATTGAAACCGACGAGTAATATCTGGCGTAGCGTTTCCGACATTTTCCCGAAGAGCCCGAGAAACGCGCCGGTATTTTCCGCATACTGGAGCCGGAAGAAATCGCCGAGATAAATGTGAGGCGGGGAACTCATCAGCCAGGCAATAGCCATGCGCTTCGTGGCCTGATCGAGGACCACGCTGACGGCAACAATGGTCAGGATCAGGGTAATGCGGTTCTTATAGGTCATGGGGATCTTCTGAAAACGCGACGGGCACGCAGGGGGTTGTAGCCGGGAGCCCACGCGGTTCGGGGCGGCCTCCAGTATAGGAAAGGCGGGGAAAACGAGTCAATCAGCAACCGATGTGGAGGCGACTCAATCGCCCGGGCTCAGATTGTCCGGTCCCTTGCCAACATGTTTCTCGTAATGGCCCTTTCCATTCTTGACGTACTTGGTGAAGCCCAACCGCTCCAGATTCTTGTCGCTCGTGTTCTGCTTCTGAATCCGCTCGTGGCCGGAGCCGGCGATGTGGGGCGACTGAAAAACGCGAACGACCTTTTCGCCCGTTTCGGGGTGTTCCGTCAGGGCGGGCTCGCTCATCCCGTGGACGTGCTCGAAGACTTCGCCTTCGGTGCCGTCATCGTGAATGACTTGATAGGTGTATATGGGCATGGTGGTGAATCTCCATGGAGTCATTGGCAACTGAGTATCGGGCCGACGCCCTTCGGTGGCAGGGACTACAGGGACATCAGCGACGGCAGAAATGAAAACACGGTCGTCTCTGCCGTCGCTGCTGTTCCTGAGAACGAGGCGGCATACCTGGGGTTATTTTATACGTGATAAAAAACGGCCCGCAACAGTTCCGAGGGGATCCGTTGCGGGCCGCGATATGTTCCAGGATTACAGGACGCCCGCGTTCTTGAGTTCCTGAATGCCCGTGCGGACTTCTTCGGCGGACTTGTGAAGGGAGGCGCGATCCGCGTCGGAGATTTCCAGTTCGAGGATCTTCTCGACACCGTTCTTACCGAGGACGCAGGGCACGCCCATGTAGATGTCGTCCAGGCCATACTGGCCGGTCAGCAGGGCGGCGCAGGGGAGGAGCTGCTTCTCATCGCGGATGATGCTCTGGGCCATGCGGACGGCGCTCGCGGCGGGGGCGTAGTAGGCGCTGCCGGTCTTGAGCAGGGCCACGATCTCGCCGCCGCCCTTGCGCGTGCGCTCGACGATGGCGTCGATGCGGTCCTGGGGCAGGAGCTTGGTGATCGGGATGCCGGAGACGGTGGTATAGTGGGGCAGGGGCACCATGTCGTCGCCGTGGGAGCCGAGTACCATGGTGTCCACGTTCTTCATGCTGACGCCGAGTTCCATGGCGACGAAGGAGCGCATGCGGGAGCTGTCGAGGCAGCCGGCCATGCCGATGACGCGTTCCGCCGGGAAGCCGAGTTTCTTATAGGCGAGGTAAACCATGACGTCGAGGGGATTGGTGACGATGATGACGGTGGAGTTGGGGGCGTAGGTTTTGATGCCTTCGCAGACCTGGGTGATGATGCCGCCGTTTACGGCCAGCAGGTCCTGGCGGCTCATTCCCGGCTTGCGGGGCAGGCCGGCGGTGACGATGACGACATCCGCGCCTTCAATGTCCTTCAGGTCATTGGTGCCGGTGCACTGGCTGCTGTAACCGCGGATGGGGCCGGCTTCGGTGAGGTCGAGGGCCTTGCCCTGGGGCACGCCTTCGGCGATATCGGTCAGCACCACGTCGCCGAGTTCGAGCTCCAGGCAGTACTGGGCGGCGGTAGCGCCCACGTTACCGGCGCCGATAGATGCGATCTTGAATTTCTTTCCGACGGACATGGTGGTTCTCCTTCGTGTGCAATACACGGGTATGGGGTTACTTAACGGGGGCGCTCCCGGGTGGTGTCCGCCGCGTTGAGGTTGCGGCGTGCGTCCCCGACTTGGGCACGCGGCGCGGCGCGAAGCCGGGCGTGATTGCGCGGGGGCATTTTACTACACGGCGGCAGTGAATTGGAATTCGGGACACCGCTCAGAACTCGAAGTAGATAAACTCCGTCTGGCGGAAGATGCCGCCGAGGAAGAGGGTCCAGAAGATCGCCGTGTAGACGGCCCAGCGGAGTGCGACGGGGCGCGCGCGGAACCAGGGTTGAAGGGGCGCGCGGGCCTGGGCGTGTTGCACGAGCTCGCAGACGATCATGGCGACGAGCGCGAAGAGGAGAGCGCCGGGGGGCAAGCCCAGGGTCTTGATGGAGCGGTTCCAGAATTCGGGGGCGAGGAGCACGCCCCAGCCCCGGGGCAGGTTGGCGATGACAAGCCAGGCGTCGGCGAGGGAGTCCGCGCGAAAGAATATCCAGGCGAAGTTTGCGATGGCGAAGGTCATGGCGACCTTGACAGCGCGGGGCAGTCGGGTGGTGGCGGGGAAGCGCCGCGCCAGGGCGTGTTCCAAGAGGAGCGCAGCGCCGTGGATCAGTCCCCATAGAAGAAATTTCCAGTGGGCCCCGTGCCACAGTCCGCTGATGGCAAAGACGGCGATGATGTTGACGGCCCAGCGCCTGGAAGAAACGCGATTGCCGCCGAGAGGGAGGTAGACATAGTCGCGAAACCAGGTGGAGAGGGAGATATGCCAGCGCCGCCAGAATTCGGCGATGGAGGCGGCGGCATAGGGGCGGTTGAAATTGGTGGAAAGGCGGACGCCGAGCACCCGCGCGGCGCCCACGGCGATATCGCTGTAACCGGAGAAGTCGCAGTAAATCTGATAGGCGAAGCAGAGCGTGGCAATGGCGAGCGCCGGGCCGCCGTGGTTTTCCGGATCGCGATAGACGTGCTCCACGACCATGGCGAGGCGATCGGCGATGACCATTTTCTTGAAGAAGCCCCAGGCCATGAGGCGCAGGCCGTCGGTGGCGCGGGTATAGTCGAAATCGCGCTCCAGCTTCATCTGGGGCAGGAGATCTTTGGCGCGCTCGATGGGGCCGGCGACGAGTTGGGGGAAGAAGCAGATGTAGAGGGCGAATCGGCCGAGGTGGCGTTCGGGGGGAATGACGCCGCGATAGACGTCGATGGTGTAGCTCATCGTCTGGAAAGTGTAGAAGGAAATACCGATGGGCAGAAGGAATTCGGAGTGGGGCAAGTCGATGGCGAAGCCGACCCGCTCTGAGAAGGCCCCGAGGGAGTCGCTGAAGAAGTTGTAGTATTTGAAGAAGAAGAGCATGCCCAGGTTGGAGCCGAGGGTGGCGGCGAGCCAGGTATTGCGCGCCCGGGGCGAGCGGGCTTTTCCGATCTGTAGTGCGGCGGTGAAGTCCAGCAGGGTGGAAAGCCAGAGGAGCAGCACATAGCCGGGCTCCCAGGCCATGTAGAAGTAGTAGCTTGCCGCCAGCAGCCAGGCCCAGCGCGTCGACTTCGGGATGAGGAAGTACAGCCCCACCACGATGGGAAAGTAGACGCAGAAGTGCATGGAGTTGAATAGCATGGGATCTCGATTGTCATAGAATCGCACAAGCTGGGAGCGCTGGCATCCCTGCCGGCACGTTCACCATGGATGAACGAATCACTTCCTATCGTAAGACTGTCCGACGTTGTTGTTCGCCGGTCGACCATAGCCCTGGTCCGCACCTGCGGTGCGGGGGCCGGCAAAGATGCCAGCGCTCCCAACTTGCGCGTCTTCCCTCGTGTCGCGGAATCGTTCCGGGTTGCCGAAGGCAACTACACCCGCATGTCGGGGAAATAGTGCACTTCAATCAGGAGGCACATGGTGTGCCACAGGGCGATGTGCCCTTCCTGGATGATCTTGGTGGAGTCGCCGGGGGCCTTGATGGCGATATCCGCGAATTCGGCCATCTTGCCGCCCTTCGGGCCGGTGAGGGAGACCGCCGTGGCGCCATAGGCTTTCGCGGTAGACATGGCCATGAGGCAGTTGTTGGCGTTGCCGGAGGTGGAAATGGCCAGGAGCACATCGCCGGGGCGGACGAGGGCGTTGAGTTCCTGCGCGAACGCGATGTCGCGGATGGGGTTGTCATTTTCCACCGCCGTTTTCAGCGCACCGTTGAAGCCGAGGGCGTGGGAAGACAGGCCCGCTTCGAGGTTGTTGGCGAGCTCTTCGCCAAAAGGCAGGCCGGCGAATTTCCCCTTGAGTTCGGGGCTCAGGGGGCGCAGCCGCTCAAAGCTCTTGTTCAGTTCGCCCACGATGTGGAGCGCATCGGCGTTGGATCCGCCGTTGCCGCAGGTAAAAAGGGTGCCCCCCCCTTCATAGCATTGGACCAGCGTGTCGTGGAGTTCCAGTAGCTTGTCCACGCATCCGGCGAGGTCGGGTCGGCGGTTGGTAAGTCCCTGGAGTACTTCCTGTTCGAGGGTTGAGAGGGCGGGCATGGGGCAATCCTTCTATCGGTTTTTGGGGTGATATCGGGGTTGAGTATATCGATTTTGTATTGCCTGTCGCACCCTTGGCGATGTTTTTACGTAAGCAGATCGTAAAAACGTAAAAATGGTTTGACAAATACGCGACTCTGTTGTATATTGCTGATATAAGGTTTGGCGGAGGCGATGGGTTCGAGGAAAAATCGAATCCAACACTGCCTGAAGAAGACATCCGCGCTCCTGGGCGAGCGGAACCCGGTGAAGGCCGGGGGAAGCGGGGAGAGCGCGGTTCACCCCGGTCATGAGGGCGGGGCAATACGGGACAGTTCAATATAGATGGGAGACCCAAAGCGTCCGGGCGTTGTCCGGTGGGTCTCGCGATTCTCTGGTTATGGTTGTGCAGTCGATTAACAAACAGGAGAAGTAGCATGCGGAAAAAAGGTTTCACCCTCATCGAACTTTTGGTCGTAATTGCCATCATCGGCATTCTGGCGGCGATACTGCTGCCGGCCCTGGCCCGTGCCCGGGAAGCCGCGCGCCGGGCGAGTTGCCAGAACAATCTCAAGCAGCTCGGACTCGTATTCAAGATGTACGCGAACGAGTCGCAGGGGCAGAAGTTTCCCCCGATGAAGGTGTACGACTGTGCGGATACCATCCACACCTTCAACGCCATTTTTGATGGGGAGAAGGTGTACCCCGAGTATCTGACGGAATGGGACAGCCTCGTGTGCCCGAGCAACGGCGCGGGCGGCAGCGCGGAAGAACTCTGGGACAAAGGCCAGACGAAGGCCGTGCAATGGGTGGATATTCCGGGATACTCCAACAATGGAATCGTGGAAGCCTGCGAGCTTACGGCCCAGCCCTACTATTATCTGGGCTATGCCTTCACGGACCAGATGTTTGTGACGGCGGCGGACTTCACCAACTTCCAGCTCGCGATCGAGGGCTACGACGCGCTTCTCATCGGCGGTGACGCCGGTATCGTGGAGGAGGACTGGTACCTGGAAGACACGGGCGCCAATCCGGTGCCGATCAACGGATTCGATTCGGTGTTGCGTCTGCGGGAGGGCATCGAGCGCTTCTTCATCACCGACGTCAACAATCCCGGCGCCAGCGCCAAGGCCCAGTCCGTCATTACGGTGATGTACGACGCGATTGCGGCGGACTCCGCCAACTTCAACCACATTCCCGGCGGTTCGAACGTTCTTTACATGGACGGTCACGCCACATTTGTGAAGTATGCAGGGGTGGACGGTGACTTCCCCCTGAATCAGGCGGGCCTCGACCTCGCGGCCGCCGGACAGTAATCCACTAGCCCTGGATCAGAGTGTGATCGGTCCGTAGCCGGTCACCGCACGCGGGACTTCGCCACCGAGCGGGGTCCCGCGGACTATTTTCGGTTCGACGGTCCCCTTGACAATTGTGCGCCTCGGGGGTATTATTGAGAGAAGCTTATCAAAGACAGGCCCTCTGCAACATGAAGTTGACCACACCGCAGCGCGCCCTGCTCCTACTGAGCATGGTGTTCGTCATCGCCCTCCTCCCTCTGGTGGGGAGTCTGCATCATCATGACCATCATGAAGATGCTCTGGGCGGCTGCTGGTTCTGCACGACGGCCTCCGTTGCCACCCTTCCTTGCTTTGCGCAGTTTCTTGCCGTCTCACTTGTGGCGATTGTGCACCGTGTGGACGGTGCCACCGGTCCCTCGCGGTTCCTCTGGATGCTCCGGCATCGCCGCGGCCCCCCGCAGGTCTCCATCGCGTAGAGTCATATTCCAGGGTTGCGAATTGTGACCCGCCACGCCCGATGGGTGTGCCGGGTGGCGATTCCGACACGCCGCATGCCGCTTTCCCCAGCGTAGGATCCGGTATGGTTCAACGCCCGCCGTGTGTCCAGCGCGGTTTGGGAATGACTCCCCGCAATAGAATTCCCCTTGCTTTTTCCCTTTTACACCGGAATTTTATTTGGAGTTTCAAGCCATGCGTCGCACTGGTTTTACCTTAATTGAACTGCTTGTCGTTATTGCCATTATCGGAATCCTCGCCGCCATACTTCTTCCCGCGCTGGCCCGCGCGCGGGAGGCGGCCCGTCGCGCCAGTTGCCAGAACAACCTGAAGCAATTGGGTCTGGTCTTCAAAATGTACGCCAACGAGTCGAAAGGGCAGAAGTTTCCGCAGATGAAGGTGCTGAATTGCGATGCGGAGATCCAGCCGTGGAACGCCGTATTTGAGCCGGCCCTGATCTATCCGGAATACCTGACCGACTGGGACACGCTGATCTGCCCGAGCAATGCGGCCGGGGCTACGGCGCTGGAGCACTGGGACGAAGGCAACACGCCCAGCCCGGCCTGGGAGGAAGTGCCCGGCTTCAGTAACAATGGCATCGTTGAGGCGTGCGAACTGACGGCGGAGCCCTATTATTACTACGGATACGCACTGTTCGATCAGCTTTTCAAGATCGAGCAGGATTTCCTCAACTTCGAGATGGCCATCGAGTCCTGGGGCGAAATCATCGAGCTGGGCGATGTGGAAGCCGTTGACCGCGACTGGCCCATGCGCGACGACGGCGGGGTGACGGTGCCGGTGAATGGCTATACTTCCGTGCTTCGCCTTCGCGAGGGCATCGAGCGCTTCTTCATTACGGATATCAACAATGCGGGTGCGAGCAGCAAGGCCCAGTCCGAGATTGTCGTGATGCACGACGCCGTGTCGGATGAGCCCGACCATTTCAATCACATTCCCGGCGGCTCGAACGTCCTCTATATGGACGGCCACGTCAGCTTTGTGAAATACGTGGGTGTGGACGGGGAGTTTCCTTTGAACGAAGCTGGCCTGCTGCTCCATGAAGCAGGTCACGGTCACGCCCACCCGTAATCCTTAACCACCTTCTCACGACGGGGCCCGGCCATTGGTCCGGGCCCCGTACGTTTTTGGGGTGGGCTTGCCGGAGGTTGCGAGGCTCCATGTGTGTTATACTCCCGCCCCGAATCACCTTGTATACCCCGGGGCGCGACGCGTCGCCCGGGAACGGTCGTTCGGGTCCCCCTGGATGTGGTGTCCCGACCTAAACTCGCAGTTCCGGGAACCAGCCATGCTGCCGCGCAATATCAGTGTAATCGCCCGAATATGGGGGGCCCTGAGCCTCGGCATTGCCTTGAGCCTCGCTCTGACCTCCATATCCTCCGTTTTGATGGGGGAATGGGGCATGTTTCGCGATTTCATGCTTTCCATCCTGGTTTGCCTGGGTTTTGCGCTGGTCTGCGGCCTGGTGGGCCGAAAGCCCGCGCGGAATATAAGCACCCGCGACGCCATCTTCGTGGTGGCCTCGGGCTGGGTCCTCGCTTCGTTGCTGGGTGCGCTGCCTTTTATGTTTGCCGGCGAGTTGGGCTTTGTCGACGCGGTTTTCGAGAGCGTATCGGGTTTCACGACGACCGGCTCCAGTGTCATGCGCCAACTTGACAGCATCCCGCGTTCGCTGGCGATGTGGCGCAGTGTCACCCACTGGCTGGGCGGGATGGGCATTATCCTGTTGTTGATCGCGGTATTGCCGCAGCTTGGCGTGGGCGGCAAGCTCCTGTTGTTGCGGGAGTCGACCGGGCCCACCCCCAAGGGCATCGAGCCCAAGGCCCAGGATACGGCCATGTTGCTGTTCCTGATCTATGTTGGGCTGACCGTAATCGGGATAGGGGCGTACATGCTTGTTGGCCTGAATTTCTACGAGGCGATCAACCACGCGTTCAGCGCCATTTCGACGGGCGGGTTTTCCACGCGTTACAACAGCATTGCGTCCTTCGAAAGTTACCCCGTAGAGCTGGTGTCGATCCTTGTCCAGCTCGCGGGCGGAATCAACTTCCTGATGTATTACAAGCTCATCCTGCGGCAGTGGGGCGGTCCTTTGTACGACACGGAGCTGCGTGTATTTCTGGGTATCTTTGCGGGTGCAACCTTGTTGATCACCGCAAATCTTTGCGGCGCGCAATTGCAGATGGCCGGCGCGGATGCGGCTACGGTCACCTACGATGTGGTTACGGCGCTGCGCCACGCCTCCTTTGAAGTGTCCACCATGATGACGGACTGCGGCTTCGTGCTGGTGAATTATGACGAGTGGCCCGTGTTTTCCCAGCTCATGCTTTTCCTGGTTACGATGACCGGCGGTTGCGTCGGCTCCACGGCGGGCGGCTTCAAGATTCTGCGGCTCGTGGTGCTTTATCACGTGTTGTACAACTGGCTGGAGCGATCCTGCCACCCGAAGCTGGTCACGACGGTGCGGGTGAACAAGACGGTGGTCGAGGCCGACGTGGCGAATCGGGTCATGTATTTTCTGGGGCTTTATGTGCTGTGGATGACCTTCGGTATTTTCTTCATGTCTTTTGCGGGCCTGCCTTTTGAAGGGGCTGTGACTTCGGTGATCGCGACGATGAACAACTGCGGCCCCGGTCTGGGGGTGGTCGGGCCGAGTACGGATTTCAGCGACATTAACACGGTTGGAACGATTTACCTGACCGTGAATATGCTGGTGGGTCGACTGGAGATGGTTACCTTCCTGGTCCTGTTGCTTCCGAGCTTCTGGCGTCGGAGTTGATCGGGGAAAACTTGATTGTCCGGCACGGGACCAAGCACAATGCGCGCCGCCGTATCGCTGGTATGCGGTATGCCCCCCGCGAAACTTGTCCAAACCTCTGGCTCGTTACGCGCTGGGTAGCGCTTGATAAATTACGCCTCACCTCCTTCGGGAGCTTCTTTTCCGCCCGGCCCGCCCAGCGGCCCCCGCTGATATCCAATGCTACGGAGTCTGCAGTTTCATGTTGATCTGGATCCTGTTTATCGGGCTTATTCTTGCCCTGTTGGCCCTCGATCTGGGGGTGTTGAACCGCAAGGCCCATGTGGTCCATGCGAAAGAGGCGCTGCTGTGGACGGCCTTCTGGGTCACGCTGGCCCTGGCTTTCAACGTGTTTGTGTATTACTTCTATGAGAACCAGGGCTGGGGCTGGGCGCCGGGAAAGGTGTTCGGCGTGAGCGGGAAAGACGCGGCCCTGGAGTTTTTCGCCGCGTATCTGCTGGAAGAGTCGCTGAGCATGGACAACATGTTCGTAATTGCGATGATTTTCGCGTATTTCAAGATACCGGGGAAGTATCAGCACCGCGTGTTGTTCTGGGGTATTCTGGGCGCGCTGCTCATGCGCGGCGGGATGATTGCGCTTGGCGCGGCGTTGATTGAGCGTTTTACCTGGGTGACCTATATATTCGGGGCGATTCTCATTGTCACGGCGGTGAAGATGCTGATCCAGCGCCACGACAACATCGACCCCGAGCACAACTGGTTGATCCGCCTCGCGCGGCGCTTCATGCCCACGACGACGGAGATGTCGGAGGGCAAGTTTCTCCTGCGGAAGGAGGGTGTGACCTATGTCACGCCGCTCTTTCTCGTATTGCTGATGGTGGAGACGACGGATCTGCTTTTCGCGGTCGACTCCGTTCCCGCCGTATTTGCCGTGACCCACGACCCGTTTATTGTATTCACGTCCAATGTTTTTGCGATTCTGGGTCTTCGCTCCCTCTATTTCGCCCTGGCCGGGCTCATGAGCAAGTTCCAGTATCTGAAAATGAGCCTGGTCTTTATCCTGGCCTATGTGGGGGTCAAGATGCTGCTGGCCCACCACCATCCCATACCCATTCCCGTGACGCTGGGCGTAATTGGCGGCATCCTGAGTGTGGGGATTCTGGCGTCGATTTTCGGCGCGGGCAAAGACACCTCGCCGCTGGAGTCCCCCCTGCCGGAGGAGGACATCACTTTAAGGCGCCACGAGGACTGATTTCGCGGGGACCCGGAAATATTCTGGCGGACATGTGAATAAACTTCAGGCGATGGATGTAGTTCCGGGGTGATTCCCGGGGCGTGTCCGGGAGGTACGGTCGTGCCCGCCGGTGCGCCGGTACGTACAACATACTTCAATTCGGAGTTCTTTGAAGCATGCTGATCTGGTCTGTTTTCCTGTTGCTGATTCTGGCCTTACTTGCGCTGGATCTGGGTGTCTTGAACCGAAAGGCCCATGTAATCCAGCCGAAGGAGGCGCTGGCGTGGACGGCCTTCTGGGTGGTGCTCGCGCTGGGCTTCAATGCCTTCGTGTACGTGCTGTATGAGCGGGGCGGCTGGGGACTTGCGCCGACCATCGACTTTTCTCTGGGGGGGCAGGAAGCGGCGCTGGAGTTCTTCGCCGCGTATCTGCTTGAGAAGTCGCTGAGCCTGGACAATATCTTTGTCATCGCCATGATTTTTGGGTTTTTCAAGATTCCGGCGATCTACCAGCATCGGGTGCTGTTCTGGGGCATTCTCGGAGCGCTGGTCATGCGGGGCATCATGATTGCTCTGGGTGCGGCGCTGATTCATAAATTCAGTTGGGTCACCTATATCTTCGGCGCGATTCTGCTGATCACGGCCATCAAGATGCTGGTGCAGCGCGACGACAACTTTGATCCGGAGAACAACTGGCTGATCCGGCTGGCGCGCCGCTTCATGCCGGCAACGACCGACATGTCGGGGGGACATTTCCTTACGAAAATCAACGGCATCACCCATATCACACCCCTCTTCCTGGTGCTGATCATGGTGGAGACGACGGATCTGCTCTTCGCGGTGGATTCCATCCCCGCGGTTTTTGCGGTGACCCAGGACCCCTTTATCGTGTTTACGTCCAATGTCTTTGCGATTCTCGGGCTGCGTTCGCTCTACTTCGCGCTCGCCGGACTGATGGATAAATTCCGTTACCTCAAGATCAGCCTGGTGTTCATTCTGGCTTACGTTGCGGTGAAGATGATGCTGGTACACCACTATCCCATTCCGATTCCGGTGACCCTGGCGCTGATCGGCGGAATCCTGCTGGTGGGCATCGGCGCTTCGGTGCTCGCCGCCGCAAAGAACGACTATGGACCCAAGTGAACCCACGAACAATTCCAGTGAATCTTCACCCGTCTGGCGCCAGGTGCGCCGGGCGGGTGCGATCCTGGGCGGAACCGTGCTCGTCGGCGCCGGGGCGATCATGCTCCTGATTCCGGGGCCCGGAATTCCGGCGATTCTGGGCGGTCTGGTGCTCCTGTCGTCCGAGGTCGTGTGGGCCCGAATGCTCCTGCGCAAGGTGCGGGAGCGGGTCGGTAACAAGGTTCCCCTGCCCGGCGTGGCCAAACTTGAGGAAGAGGAATAGCTTCGAGACGGTCGGGGAGGGGGAAGCGGGTTTGCCCGACGGCCCCGCCGTGCACTACGCTTTCGGTGCGGTCGCAGCGCGCCGCTGGAGGTATGAATTCGATGGGGTTGCGTGTTGTTGTGATGGTGGCGGCCTGCCTGGCCGCCTTTGCGAGCCGGGGCGAAACCACTCAGTTTCAGGGGGCGCCGTTGCACCAGTTCACGCTGGACAACGGCCTTCGCGTGTGGCATTTGCCCCGGCATGAGAGCCCGTCGGTGGCCATATTTCTCGTGGTGCGCGCGGGTGGCCGCTACGAAAATGAACAGAACAACGGCGTGTCACATTTCCTGGAGCATTTTCTCTTTACCGAGACGGAGCGATGGAAAGAGGGCGAGGTTTTTCAGGTGATGAACCGCCTGGGCGGCGTGAACAATGCCACAACCGAGAGCGAGCGCACCACGTGGTACAACATCGCCGCGCCGGAATATTTCGAACCAGCCATGGACTGGATCGCGGAGGTGGTGCTCCACTCGAAGATGGCCCCGGAGCACATTGAAAAAGAGCGACGGATCATTTTTCGCGAGAACGGCGGACCGAACAGTTGGTTCGTGGACTGGTGCAACAAGATCGGCTACGGCGGCCCGACCCAGGAAGAGGTCTACGGGCGGCTTTTCCCCGGGTCCACGTTGAATCTTCCGATCATCGGGAGCAACGCTTCGCTGGAGGCCATGGACCACGCGACGCTCACCTCGTATTACCAGGCCCACTACGTACCGAACAATGCCCTGCTGCTCGTGGTCGGAAATATCGAGGCCCCAGTGGTGGAGGAGGCGGCGAAGCGCTATTTCGGGTCCTGGGCGAAGGGCGCCGAAGTGCCCTGGCCCGCTTCGCCGAAGTTGCCGGAAGGCGGGCCAATCCGCATCACCCAGCGGGGCATGGACATCCAGGACGAAGGGGCGGTTTGGATGGGCGCGCGGACCGAAGGTGTGGCGAATGCTGATCGCTGGGTCTTCGACGTGCTGGGCCATGTGCTCCAGGAGCGCCTCTTTCAGAAGCTGCGCATTCAGGAGGGCCTAGTCTATTCCGTGGCCGCACAGCAGCAACTCTTCAGCGACGTGGGCGACTTTCGCGTCGCGGCCCGGGCCAAGCGGGAGCATCTGCCCCGGGTGGAGCAATTGATCGCGACGGAGATCGACGGCATCAAGGCGGGCAACATCGGCGAGGCTGAAGTGTCCGAAGCGCAGAAGACGATCATCGGGCGACACGCCCTGGCCATGGAGAGCAACTACGCCCACGCCTTTGCACTCATTCAGTATACCCACCTGCCCGGAGACGGGACGACCCCGATTCCGGATTTCGACACGGCGATCAACGGAGTGACGGCGGCGGATCTGAAGCGCGTGGCGGAAACCTACTTCACGCCCGAACGCAGCTATGTGATCGTGTATGATCCGATTTGCACGGCGAACGAACTGGCGATCTTCGCGGCCGCGAGCACGGCACTGGCCATCGCGGCCTACGCCTGGCGGCATCGGCGGAACAAACAGCGGCGCGTGGCCGCAGGGGAGCAAGGCTGGCCATGAATGAAATGGCCAAATTAATCATCGGCGCGGGAGTGGTGCTGGTTCTTGTCGGTGGCGTGATGTTGCTGCTGGGGAAGCTGGGCATAAACCTCGGCCAGCTTCCGGGCGATATCCATGTCGAAGGGGAACGGAGCTCCTTTCACTTTCCCGTTGTGACCTGCATCGTCGTGAGTGTGGTGCTGACGGTGCTGCTCAATCTGGTGAGCCGGTTCTGGCGATGAGGGGACGGACCCGCGCCAAGGTGACGCCGCATAACATCAGGAGCTCGATAACGCAAGACATGCTCCGATGAGCGCGATGTGTTCGATGCGTGGGCCTGTCCCAAAAGATGGGTGGGGTGACTCGGAATAAAGGGAGTACTTCTTGGTCGTGTGTCTGACGTTCGGGTCGTGACCTTACTTCCCCTCGGGGCGTCGGAAATGTACAAAGCCGCTGAGGAAATGCACAAGTTCGTTTTGGGCGGGTGTGCGATGATATCTTTCAGCACTCGGCCTGTTGCGGCCTTTACATCCTCTTTCACAAATCCACGGAGATCGGTAAGTCATGGGATACCTCGGAACAAGCGAGCGGGACGCGCGTCTGGCGAATGTGCGCAGGATCATGCAGGAAAAGGACCTCGATCTGGCTCTGGTCTATTATGACGAGTTCAATATCGGCAATGGCTGGTACTTGACGGGCTGGTGTCCGCAGTTTGAGAGCGGTGCGGTGCTGGTACTGCGCGAGGGCGACCCCATGCTCCTGGGCGGTCCCGAGAGCGAGCCCTTTGCGAAGCTGGACAGCGCTATCACGGAGACGCGCAATTTTCCCGTCTTCATGGTGCCGGACGAGGAATACCCCAACGCGACAATCACGAGCTTTGAGGCGCTTTTTGAGGAACTGAAAGGGCGCGCGGGCGCGATTCGACGCGGCGGCCTGGTGGGCGCGGGCCGTATGCCCGCCGATTGCTATCGCCAGATCAACGAGGGCTTCAGCGGCGTAGAGATGATCGATATTACGGACGACTACGTCTCCCTTCGCTACGACAAGTCGGGCTGGGAACTGGAGCAGATTCGAGCGGCCTTCGGTCTGGCCGATCACTGCTACGACGCCATGGCCGCATCGATCACGGCGGGCAAGATGGAAATTGAAGTGGCGGCGGCCGGTGAATACGCGGCCCGCAGCCGGGGCGCCACGGGCTTTGGATTCAGCGCCATCGTGGGATCGGGCGACCGCTCAAACGCGGTGGTGCCGACGGCGACGAAGAAGGTACTGGAACCCGGCGAAGTGGTGATGATCGGCATTGCGCCCAAGTGCAACGGCTACGCGGGCGTGGTAGGGCACACACTGCCGGTATCGGGCTCTTACACCGCCTCGCAGCAGGAATGCCTGGACCATTTGAAGGAAGTGTTCCGCCTGACGAAGGCTCAGCTCCGGCCCGGCGTTAAAGGAAGCGAAATCGACGCGCCCGGCCGCGCCTACTACCAGCAACACGGCCTGTTGAAATACCTCGTGTGCCCCTTCGCCCACACCATCGGCTTGCACGAAGCGGAGGCGCCCTTCTTCGGCCCCCACAGCTCCGACGTGCTCAAGCCGGGCATGGCGGTGTGCATCGACGTGAGCTTCTTCGGCCATCCCGAGTGGCACGGTGCCCGCATCGAAACGGGTTATGAAATTACGGAAGACGGCGCGGTGCCTTTCAGCCCGAAAATGGATAAATTGCTGACGCAGTAGGGACACAATTGACTTCTGTCGTGCCACGCGATTCCGCCTCAGGCGGATTCGTGTGCCTTGTGCGGCGCGTCCTTTGAGTCTTGTATGTTACTTGGGCGAGCGGTTGGTTCTCATTTCTTCTGTACCCGCCGTTCGCCCAGAGCTTTTTGGGGCGGGGGCAGTAATCCTCACAACGGGCACACGAATCCGCCCGAGGCGGAATCGCGTGGCACGATTTGAGCCCGTATTGTTCGCTTGGAAAGTCTCGTTATCTCCGCAGCAACCACACCTGCACGGCCACGGCCACCATCACCGCGACCGGCGTCCACTGAAAGGCGGCGGTGAGGCCGATGGCGCCGGCGGCGTATCCCGTGCCGATGCCGCCGAGGACCGCGCCGACGCCGAGGAGTCCTTCGTTGATGGCGGCGCGGCGGTGCTTTTCACTTGCCACCGCGAGGCTGTAGTACAGGCTGGAGAAAAAGCAGAGCCCGTAGTTCGCGCCGACCGCGATGAAGCAGAGCAGCATCATCCCAACGCTGTGGGTGTGGGCCAGGGCAATGAGGGAGGCCGCCGCGATGAGTTGCCCCGCGACCATATAGTCGAATCGCCCCCGCCAGGACTTCGTGCGCCCGAGTACGGTGAAGCTGGCCACCGTGGCGAGGGGAAGGATAAAGGCGAGCCACGAGAAGGCCGTGGCCGGTCCCACGGAGAGCAGCCAGGCAGGCTGCCACCCGCTCCAGAGATCCAGATTCCCTTCAGACACCAGGGTTTCCACACGGCTGGGGTAGACCGAGCGAAGGGCGGCGAAGAGGCTGTTGGCCGACAGCGTGGCGCCCCAGGAGGCATAGAGCAGGCCGGGGGAAAACGTGTCCGCTTCGGAATCGTCGGCGTCACCGGAAACGTTGCTTTCCGCGACCCTGACTTCCTTCGGTAGTGAACGAAGAAGGAGAACGACGACAACGCCGACGACAAACAGTAGAAAGAAAGGAAGGCGGTAGTCGAAGTCGTAGAGCGGTCCCGCGAAGAGGGGGCTGAAGGTGAAGCCGAAGGCCGTGGCGGTGTTGAACCCGGTGAGGTGTCGCGCGCGGGCTTCGGGGTCGGGCTCGCCGCCGAGCCAGGACTGCATGGCGGGCCAGGCGAGGGCGAGGCCGAAGAAGGGGAGGGACGTTGCGACGCCGCAGACCAGCGGGGAGGTCATCCACGGGATGAGCGTGAAGGGGAGGGCGAAGGCCGCGACGCCGATGATGGCCAGGTAGAGGCCGCTGCGCGCGCCGGTGACATAGCGTGCCGAGAGGAGACAGCCCGCGGCGTAGATCGCCATCTGAAAGGCCCCAACGGCGCCGGACATGGCGGGGCCGCCGCCGAGTCGCTCGAAGATAAAAAAGGGCAGGGCGGTGAGCGCGATGGCGACGGAGAAATCCAGGAGGAACGCCGCGGCGTACATGCGGTGATGGGGTTTTAACAGCATCGGAAATACCTGCGTCCTGGCGACGGATAGACTACACGGAATTGCATCTGGAAGATTGTCTCAGGGGTGCGGAGTCATCGAGTGGGTGCCTTCCAGCCCCCTATTTCGAAATAGAAAGGCCCACCGAAAAATCGACAGGCCTTGCCGTGCAACTGCGTTGCACATCTCGGGGGTTGAAAAGCCCCCGTTCCATAGGTACCGACGTCTTCAGGACTGAACAAACAACGATGTGTGTCAGCGCGTCCTAACAACGCGCGGCAGCCTCGCGCGCTTCGAGGAACTCCGCACCGCGCGCCTGGAGGCCCTGGACGAGTAGGTTCAACTGTTCCACGGCGTAGTCGCCGCAGTTCAGGGTGATGAAGGGGTCGGGGCGCACGCTGCCTTCGCTGGAGCGAATTTCGCCCTGGGGCATGGGGTGGAACTCCCACGGGTGAAAATAGAAGCAGAGGAAGGGTTCGATGTTTTTCGATTCCGCATAGGCGATGAAGCGGTCGAGGTGCTCCAGCATGGCCGCCGCGCTCTGGGTTCTGAAAAGGGGCCACTGGTCCATGTCGCGGCCATAGGGGTCCGTCGAGGTCATGGAAAGATCGGCGAAATTGGGCAGCTCCACGATGCGCAGGTCGCCGGGCTTGGTCCAGTCTTCCCGGCTGGGATGGTAGGGCGCCAACTGTTCCCGGAAGTAGTACATGGGGTAGGTCGCATCGGCCACATAGCCCAGGTCTTCCAGGGCATTTACCACGGCGGTGGAGCCGAAGAGGCGGGGGCAGCGGAACGACACGGGCCGTTCACCCGTGATGGATTCGATGAGCTCGGTGCAAAGGCGAAGGCGATTGGGCACTTCCTCCGGGAGCACGGGCAGCATGCCGGGGATTTCAAAGAGTGAATCGCCGATGGTCTCGTGGAAAAGGGTGTGGGCCGCGATTTCATGGCCGGCGGCCTTCACGCTTTCGGCCACCTCCGGGTGGGCCTTGACGCTGTCGCCCGTGAAAAAGAAGGTGGCTGCGGCGTTGTTGCGCGCAAGAATATCGAGGATGTGTGGCGTGCCGTGCACAAGGCCCTCGTAGCCGGTGGTCCAACTGCCGATATCGGTTTCCATGTCAAAGCCGAGGACAACTTTCAATGCGCTCATGTTCTTGACTCCTGAATGATAGTGCCGGCCGCTAGGATACCTTATTCTTGCAGATTCGGGCCAGCGGGTATTGAATGGAATCCGGCGGGGGTTGTATGGGCAACATCGCAGGGATATCAGGGACGTCGAAAATGGCGGCATCTCTGCTACTATATCGTCCGGAAAGTGACCCCCCATGCCGGCTCGCGCCATGCCCGATATGGACGACTTCGTCCCCCAGTACACCTCCACGCTCGACGCGGTGGGCGTTTCGGCCCATCGTCCTGTTCGGGTGGGCTCGTGGATTGCCGGAGAGGGGCCCTTTCGCAGCCTGCTGCCAAGTCATCCGGACTACCCCGGTGCGCACTATGGGAATCCGGTTTATGTGCCCGAGTTGCAGGATCGCCGGCCCCACACCCATGCCCACTTCGAGATTTCCATCATCCGCGCCGGGCGTGCATTACACCGGACCGTTTTCGGAACGGAAGAATTGCTTCCCGGCACCGTGATCGTGCTGGCGCCGGGGATGACCCACGCCATCTACGGGCTGGAGGGGCTGCACCAGACCAATTTGTATTACCTGACGGAGTGGCTGGCCGACGATCTGATGGCCCACTGGCGCGAGGCGGGGCTGGTGCCTTTGTTCCTCGCGGCGGCCCTGTTTCGCCGTCCGAAAGATGGCCCCGTGGTGCAGTTCAAACTCAGCGATAGCGAGATGGCCGCGCTGGACCGGGAACTGGCGGATATCGGCCGGGAGACGATGCTCCCACAGCCCTCGCTCACCTTTCTGCGGTCAAGCCTGCTGAAAGCGTTGATATTGCTCAGCCGGTCCTACACGCGCCAGAGCCCGGTCGAAGTGGGGCTCGGATTTCGCGAAGAAATCGTGGATGCACTGGAGCACATCGAAGAGGCCATCCTGCGAAGTGATTCCTTCAATGTGAGTCAGCTCGCGGAAGATCTAGGCTATTGTTCCGATCACCTCAGCACCATTTTCCGCGAGGCGACCGGGTTCAGCCCGAGCACCTACTATCAAAGGCGTCGGATCCAGCATGCCTGCAATCACCTGCTGGATTTGAGTCGGTCCCTCACGGAGATCGCCCACGATTTGGGCTTTTGCGATTCGGCCCACTTCACCAACATGTTCAAGAAGCACCAGGGCATCACGCCAATTGCCTACCGACACCGGTATACGGGCACGGGAGACGGACCGCGCCGGGGGAAGCCGTAGCTTTTCGCCGCGCCACAGGGACAGCGTCGCCCCACGTCTACAAATCGCGAGAGAAACCCCGGATCAAGTACTCCGATCTGACTGAGCGAAGGCGATCTCAACCGGCGGGGCTGTCCTGTGGTCAGGGAAGGAAACGCGAACGCTCAATTACAGCCAGTCGTGCGTACGCGACCAGGATCTCATCCCTGCCGTGCGACTACCAGTGATGTGCCCAGCCACGACGTCAGACGACAGGACAGCCCCGCCCTTTTGCGGCGGTCTAGACTCTGTTTGGGAAAAATAAATTACCCGTGGTGTCACTCATCTGTCAGCGTCACCGGGCGACGCTGTCCCTACGGCTCGCCGAATTTCTTAGAAAATAGCTCAGCTCGCGGAGTCCGCGGCCTTCTCCAAGTGTACGCCCAGCACCTCCGCGCTGTAGCGCAGCAGCTCGTCCTTACTTCCCTTCAAAATAAGCGTTTCGGAGTGGAGGCTGCTCTTGCCCAGACGTCCGTCTTGCACGTTCATCGCGCCGATGGTTTCCAGCTCGAAGAAGCCGAGTTCGCCGCCGTTGAAGATGCTGAAGAGATCGGCGGCGGACCAGGGGCCCGCAGCCTGATCGTTGTCGGCGATGTTGAAGTAGCGGCCGGGCTGGGGCGCGGTCCTGCGGACAAAGAGGAGGGAGCGATTCAAATCGAGGGCGCCGATGAGCGTCGGTTGGCTGGCTACGGGAATGCCGATCTGGTGCCGGTCCACGCCGCCGAGGTGGAAAGTGAACTGGCCTGCCGCGTGGACGATGCGATGGCCTGGGTCGCCGTAGAAATCGAGGTTCAACGGCTGGGAGGGGTCCCCAAGCGTGCCAAAGGCCACGATGCCCTCGGCGCCGGGGAACTGCTCGAGAGACCATGGCGCCAGAAGAACGTCGGTCGCGTCCTGATCCGCCTCAGGATCGAAGCGGTCTTCCGTGAAATAGCGCAGGCCTTCCAGCTCGTAACCGGCGGTCAGGGCGGTTTCGACGGAGACGGCGCGGCAGTAGGTCAGGTTGAGCGATTTGCCCTTGCGGTTATTCAGCGTGATTTGTTTGTTCACGACGGCGCTGTCCCCGCTGAGAGAGACGGCGACGGGTGTCGTGGCGATGCCCTCCTGCACCAGCCATGCATCGCTGTTCTCGCCATAGTTAAAGGCGTACTCGCCACCCTCCGGCGCGGGCCAGAGGGAGTTGCCGCCGAGATTGATATAGTCGCCCCCCGCGGGCGCGCCCAGAGAGTCCGCGTCCAGGCGATGGATCAGTTCCCCGTCCCACTGGCAGAAAATACGACCGGCCAGTGAGGGCGGCAGGAGAACGCTCCCCTTTCCGCACGGCAGCTCAACGGTATTGGGGTCGTGGGCGCGCAAGGCTTCCAGCATGGTAGGTTCTCCCGGGGGTTGTGGTCTGGACTTTGGTAAGGGGCACCGTGGGTCGATTGGGAATTATGTCATATTCCACGTAAAACGTATTGTCTTGGTTTCGGAACTACTTGTACGAATCCGCGTTATATCAGATACCAATCAATTGGAACAGGGCCAACCCCGGGTGCCACCACAATCGAGCAACGCTCGTTTGGGTGGGTTGAGCGACGACACCTCAGGCTCGTTTATGCGACCCAGATTGAGCTCTTTGGGCGTCTGGCGGTGTTTAGCTGGACTGGCTCAGGTGTAGCAAGCCGGATCTAAAATTGTCGTGACTGTACCTGGCAAGTCTCCCTCTGGGCACCCAAACCCGCTTAGGCGGGATTGAGGTGGCACCCCAGGTTGGCGGCGCAAGTTTTGGGTTGTATGTGCATCTTTTTCGGGGAATGGGAGGCATTCCACCTTGTTGGAATTGACTTGCATAATTGTACTAATATAGTTTTTTTGAATAAGAATCACTGATAGACGAAGCAATACGAAGTCTCCCTTCCCGCATGGAGGTTGTCCAATGGTCGTCCGCAAGGTAATCCGCAAGACCCGAAAAGCATTTAACACCGAGGGAGAGGCCCATGGCGTGACCTTCAGTTGTTTCAAGCGACGGCAGTTTCTGAGCCGGGATCGCACCCGTGAGTATTTTGTTGAGGCTCTTGAGCTGATGCGAAAGCAGCACAATGTCCACATTTGGGCTTTCGTGATCATGCCGGAGCATGTGCATCTTGTGCTTTGGCCAGTATATGCGGAGTATCAAATGGAATCTATCTTGTCGACGATCAAGCTCTCGGTGTCACGCAAGGCTATGGCCTGGCTCCGGAGTAACAATCCAGAGGGGCTCAAGCATTTGAGCACAGGCCAAAAGCATGCCCCGTACCGGTTCTGGTTGGCGGGCGGTGGTTATGATAGGAATGTGATTCAGTTCAAAACGCTTCGATATATGGTGGACTACACCCATAACAATCCCGTTCGCCGAGGACTGGCCGTCGAGCCCGCGGACTGGAAGTGGTCCAGTGCCCGGGAATGGGAACGGGAGGGGACTGGGCTGATTCGATTGAACCTAGAATCATACCCTGATCTATAAGGATGACCGTTCGACTCGAAAGACCGGCCTCGGGTGCCACCTCAATCGAGCAACGCTCGTTTGGGTGCCTTGAGCAAAGAGTATTGGCACTCGGAGATCGTAACCTGGGTGGACCTGTTGAGCCTCTGGAAGGAAACTCGGACTCTATCGTTCGGAGTTCACAAGCCGGACCTTGGGTGTTGTTGTAGCTCGTGGCCTGTTTCCCTCGGAGGCACCCAAACCGGCTGAGGCCGGATTGAGGTGGCACCCGGGGCTCCCTCCAAGTTTTTGAGAGAACCTTCTACTTCCTTGCGTCCAGCCCTTGAGCAATCGCCAGCAGGAAGTCCCGGTTGTCCGCCGTGAGGTAGCGCATGGAGCCGCCCATACGATTAAAACTCTTGTTGTAGCGGAGGTAGTAGTCGGGGTTGTCCGCCGGGGGCTCGCCCTGGGTCCAGTCCCAGTGGGACTCCTGCAGGTCGACAATAATCATGTAGTGATTGTCGATATGCTGGCCTTTTTGGATGGCCAGGTTCTGCGACATGGAAAGGGACTTCTCAAAGACCATGGGGGACATGACGGCGGAGCCAATGCTCATGTAGACGCCGCCGTCGAGGTTGGCGACGCCATGGGCGAAGGTGAGGAAGTCGCGCTCGGCCGTGCGGCCAATGCTCGCGCCTTGGTTCATCGGGTGGACGTAAATGATGTCGTGCCCGATCATGGGGTGGCTGGTGAAGGGCACGCCGAGGCGGTAGGCCGCGCCCTGGATACCATATTGCTTGAAGGGGTGCTTGATCGCCATGAAGCCGGGTTCGAGCTTGAACTTCCTGATCACGTTGATGAGGTCGCACGCGGCCGCGGCGTGTTCGGCGTAGTCCTGGTCGGCGGCCTTCTGAATTTCCTTGGTCAGCGCGTCGAGGGACGGGATTTTCAGGCCCTCGTTCTGCACCATGGCGCCGACGGACTCGCCGTAGCCCAGGCCTTCATAGGCGCCGACCACGATGGCGAGGTTGAGATAAAAGCCGGTTTCCTGCCATGTGCCGAATTCGCCCCGGTCCACGTTGGTGCGCACGTCTTCACTGCTGTGGCCCTGGAAGGCGAATTCCCAGTCGTGGATGATGCCCGCGCCGTTGGTGGCCAGGTGGGTGACCCAGCCCTCTTCGATGAGCTTGATGAAGACGGGCGCCAGGCCGTTCTTGATGGAGTGGGCGCCAAAGGTCAGCATGCGCGACTTGCCCGCTTCGCGCGCGGCCACGATGCGGTCCACGGTCTCCGCGATGAGTTTCTGGCCCTTTTCGTCAAAGGGGCGCGGGGTCGTGTCGGGTGCGACATGATCGCGCTCGATGTAGACCTTGTCTTTGCGCTGGCTCAATGGCTTGATGTGCAGGGCGTGTCGGTTGAACTGGGGGTAGGGCATGGTGTCTTGGCTTTCGTGAAGAAAACGGGAATGGCCGTATGGGTGACTGGGGGCTCGGACTCTACCTGTCGGCCCTTATTTTCTGAATGGTCGCTAGCGCGAGATCGAGCTTGTCGGTCAGAACATAGTCTACACCCGCGCGGTTGAGTTTTTCGATCAAGGCGGCGTCATCGGCGCCGAACCAGTTGACAGTGACGCCATGGTCGTGCAGTTTTTTCACGTCCGCTTCGATATTCTCGTGGCCGTCGCGCTCGTGGAGCTGAATGTACTCGCATTTGTTTGCGATGGTGGCGTCAATGTAGGCGGCGCGGTTACCGGCCTGGCGGCTCATGTTGCAGGTCTTGATCGTGGGAACGACCTCGCGTGCGGCCGCTACGCTTTCAAGTTCGCAGGCGAGGAAGCACTGCTCCAATCGGCCCATTTCCTGTATCAGCAGGGCGGCCTTCCGGGCCAGTTCGGTGTTCCCCTTGAGGTGAACGTTGCATAAGATTTTGGGCGGAATGACCTCCAGCGCATCGCGGAGCGTGGGCACGCGCGTATCCTTGAAGGTCGCTGAAAACTTCGCGCCCGCGTCCAGCGCGCGAATTTCGTCGAAGGTCAACTCGGTAACCTTGCCCTTGCCGTTTGTGGTGCGATCCACCGTGGCGTCGTGCATGATGACCAACTCGCCGTCCTTCGTGAGGTCGACATCAAATTCGATTTGTTGCGCGCCCTTTTCTACGGCGGATCTGAAGGCCGGCAGGGTATTCTCCGGTGCCGCGGAAACATCGCCCCGGTGGGCGCAGATCTGGGCGGGTACCGAAAGAGCGCCGATTGCGAGAACCAGCCCAAGGACAAACGACATAAAAGACGGAAAGGACCTGAAGGACGTTTCGAGCCCACCATTGCTGGCGGACTCGCTTGCCACGCCGGGCCGAGACCCGGCGAGCGCGCTTTGGGAATCGCGGTTCACCCTTTTCGTGGCGAATTCGTTCACGTCCCTTACGTCCTTTCCGTCCCTTAAGTCCTTCATTCTTTAATTCAGCCCAACAGCCCCTTCACGATCTCCGGCGTCTTCGCCAGCGCTTCGGGCAGCTTCTCGGGCATCTTGCCCCCGGCCTGCGCCATGTCGGGCTTGCCGCCGCCGCCGCCGCCCACGATGGGAGCGACCAGCTTCACAATATCGCCCGCCTTGATGCGGCCGGTGAGGTCGTTGGTGACGCAAACGCCGAGGGAAACCTTGTCGTCGGCCACACTGCCGAGGACGATCACGCCGGAGGCGACTTTGTCGCGCAGCTTCTCCAGGAGGGTCTTCAAGCCCTTGCCGTCCTGACCATCCACGCTGCCGGTGATGAGCTTTACCCCGGCCACGTCCTGAGCGCCATCGAGCAGCTCGGCGATGTTCCCCGCCGCCGCCGCCGCCTTCCACTTTTCGACTTCCTTATTCAGCTTGCGGTTTTCTTCCAGCAGGATGCGCACGCGATCTTCCACGCTGTCCAGGCTCGTGTGGAGCAACTGGGCCGTGTGGTTGAGCTGGCGTTCGCGGGCCTGGAGCGTGGTCACGCAGGGCTCGCCGCACACCGCTTCAATGCGCCGCACGCCGGAAGCGATGGAGGCCTCGGATAGAATCTTGCAATAGCCGATGGCGCCCGTGCGGGGCACGTGGGTGCCGCCACAGAGTTCCATGGAGAAATCGCCCATGCTCACCACGCGGACCACATCTTCATATTTTTCGCCGAAGAGGGCCATGGCACCGGCCGCGCGGGCTTCTTCCAGGGATTTGCTTTCGATGGACACGGGCTCGTCGCGGCGAATGTAGTCGTTCACCAGTCGTTCAATGTCATCCAAGCGCTCGGGCTCGATGCCTTCGAAGTGCGTAAAGTCGAAGCGCAGGCGCTCGGGGGTAACCAGCGAACCGGCCTGATGCACATGGTCGCCGATGACGTTCTGCAGGGCGGCCTGGAGCAGGTGGGTCGCGCTGTGGTGGCTCTCGGTCTGCTTGCGCGCCGAGGCGTCCACGATGGCTTCGACCTTGTCGCCCACTTTCAACACACCGCTGTTGACCGTGGCCTTGTGGCAATACATCTTGCCCGCGATCTTCTTCACGTCCGTCACGGCGGCATTGCCGTTCACGCTGTCGAGCACGCCGGTGTCGCCCACCTGGCCGCCGGACTCCGCGTAGAAGGGGGTCTGGCTCAGTACGATATCGCCGCTCTGGCCCGTGGCCAGTTCGTTGACCGACTGCTTGTCCACGATGATCGCGGTGACCACCGCGTCGCAGGTGGTGGTTTCATAGCCCTTGAACTCGGTGTCGCCGAGCTGTTCGCGAAGCTGATTGTAGACCGGCGCGATGGCGTCCTGGCCACTGCCGGCCCAGGCGCTGCGGGCCATTTCCTTCTGGCGCGCCATGGCGGTCTTGAAGCCCTCGCGATCGACCGTGTAGCCCCGGTCCTCCGCGATGTCCGTGGCCAGGTCCAGCGGGAAGCCGTAGGTGTCGTGGAGCTTGAAAAGCTCTTCGCCCGGCGTTTCCTTCAGGCCGCTCTTCTCCATGTCCGCGAAGATCTCGTCGAGCAGAGCCATGCCCCGCGCGAGGGTGCTGCCGAAGCGCTCTTCCTCGGTCTGAATGATCTTCTCGATCTGTACGCGCTTCTCCGCCAGCTCGGGGTAGTGGTGGCTCATGAGATCCACCAGGGTCGGCGCGACCTTATAGAGGAAAGGCTGCTCCAGGCCCAGTTCCCGGCCAAAGCGGGCGGCCCGGCGGAGCAGACGGCGCTCCACATAGCCCCGGCCTTCGTTGCTCGGCAGGATACCGTCGGCAATCATGAAGGACAGCGCCCGGATATGGTCCGCGATCACGCGGTAGGGCACGGGATTGTCTTTATAGGCCACACTGGTGATGGCCTCCGTCGCCTGGATGATCGGGAAGATGCCATCCGTGTCGAAGACGGTTTCCTTGCCCTGGAGGAGCGCCGCGAGGCGCTCCAGGCCCATGCCGGTGTCGATGCCGCGATTTTTCAGCGGCGGACGGCTGCCGTCGAGCTGGTGGTCAAACTGGGGAAACACGAGGTTCCAGAACTCGAGAAAGCGCTCTTTCGGGTCGTTTTCCGGGTCCGCGGTCGGGTCGATATGAGCGCCCTTATCGAAAAGGAGTTCGGAGCAGGGGCCACACGCGCCGGAATCGCCCGCCGGGCCCCAGAAATTGTCCTTCTCGCCCAGGCGGAACAAGCGGCTCTCGGGAATGCCGATTTCTTTATTCCAGATGGTGTAGGCTTCGTCGTCGTCCCGGTAGACCGTGGCGATGATGGAGTCGGGCTTGAACTTGAGCACTTCCGTGGAGAATTCCCAAGCCCACTGGATGGCTTCGCGCTTGAAATAGTCGCCAAAGGAGAAATTTCCCAGCATTTCGAAGAAGGTGAGGTGGCGCGAGGTCTTGCCGACCTCGTCCAGGTCGTTGGCCTTGCCGCCCGCGCGCAGGCACTTCTGGGAGGTGGCGGCGCGGCGATAGGGCACGGGGACTTCACCGGTATAATAGGGCTTGAACTGGACCATGCCCGCGCTCGTGAAGAGGAGGGTGGGGTCGTTGCTGGGGACGATGGTGTCGCTGCGCTCAATAACGTGGCCGCGCTCCTTGAAGAACTCGAGGTATTTTGCGCGGATTTCATCGCTTTTCACGGTATTTCTCCATTCAATGTGCGGGCAAGGGAAGTCCCTAGTTTAGCAAACAGGCGGTTGGATGCGCACCTTTTGCCCGAATGGCCGGGGTGTGGGAGGGGGGAGCGGGATGAGAGAAACGTTTTACTGGACTCCGTTATCGTGGTAAATTGTGTACAACATAGTTCGGGAGCGCTTCTGTAACGTGGCGTGGCGTCCCGTGTTATTCTCATTACGCGAGGAATATTTGCCGCGGCGGTTCCAACCGCCCGCGCGTCATGCCCTACCCCGGGCTTGCGGGGAAGTGGGCCGCAGGGCCTGTTGTCACTGTGAAGGAACGGTTATGCTGGGATTTTTTTCGTTCGCCGGTCGGGTTGCGCGCCGGGGCCTTGGTTTCTCATCCGTCGAGCGGACCGGGGTGCTGGGTGTTGCCCTGGCGCTGGTCGTTGTCGGCATGACCGGAGCGGCCCAGGCCGCGTCCACCAAAGGCACGTCGGGTCTGGCCGCGCTGGCCGTGGGGCTTCTGGACAATTTCGACACGGTGGACACCGATAATGATCAGCGCCTGAGTCTGGAAGAGATCCAGGCTGCGGATGCGACCGTTACCGAACAGCAGTTCGATATTCTCGACGGTGACAGCGACGGCGAGGTGTCCGAGGCCGATCTGGAGGCGCTGGTTCCCGCTGGCGAAGGCGAGGGTGAAGGCGAGGGCGAGGGTGAAGGCGAAGGAGAAGGTGAAGGCGAGGGTGAAGGTGAAGAGGGCGATCCAACCACACCGGTGATCATCGAAGGGCCCCTCGCCGAGGGTTTGACCCCCACATCGGCACTGATATCCTGGAAGACGGCCCTGAACGCCACGGGCACCGTGAGCTATGGTGTTGCCGAAGATGCATTGGACGAGACGGAGGCGACCGAAGGGGCGGATGGCGTCCAGCAGATTTCGCTGAGCGATCTTGAGCCTGGGACAGAGTACTTCGTACAGGTGGAGACGGCGGTGCCCAGCAGCACGTTGAAAAGCGAGAGCCGCGTCTTCAGCTTTGTCACGCCCGTGACCGCCGACACGGTTGCCCCGGTATTCATCAACGCGCCCGCAGTGGACGGCCTGAACGATACCTCGCTGCTGGTGAGCTGGGTCACGGACGAAGCGGCGGCGGGCGAGATCGTCGTGAGTGATGATCTGGGCGTGGCGCAGGTGGTGGAGGATATTCCGGCCCAGGTCCACACCGTCGTAATTGAAGATTTGGACCCATCCACGGCCTATACCCTTCTCGTGAACGCCACCGACACATCCGGTAACCGGAGTTCGGCCACGCTCGAAGCGACGACGCTCGCGGAAGAAGACACGACCGACCCGGTCATCGTGGACGGGCTCATCGTGGAGCACGTCACGGACACCACGATCCATGTTCGCTGGCGCACGAGTAAGCCTGCAACCACGGCCATGAAATTCGGCGAGACCCAGGCCTTTGAGTTTCATCATACCCTTCCGGGGCTTCGCCTGGAGCATCATCTGGTCCTTGCCGGCCTCGAATCGGGCACGGTACACGGCATGCAGATCGATTCCCGTGACTGGATCGGCAATGGTCCGGACGACACGGAGACCTTCCTGCTGACACCGCTGGAAGAGCCTGTTATTTCCACACCGAGCTTTTCCACGGCACCCCAGGTGATTGGCCTGGGCGACACGACGGCGACCATCTATTGGGAAACCAACGAGCCGTCCGATTCCTTTGTAACCTTTGGCGTCGGGGCGAGCCGCGCATCACGAGCCGGGTCCGCGGCGCTGGCGGTTCGTCATCAGGTGACCCTGACGGGGCTGCTCCCTGGGACGACCTATGGGTTCACCTGCACCTCGACTGATCTCGATGGGCTCAGCGGTGTGTCGGCGGCCGACGATCAGTTTTTCACCACCGCCGCGACGTCCGACACAACAGCCCCCGTTATCGTCGAAGGACCCTTCGTTGTGGGTGAGACCGACGCGGGCTTTACGGTGATGTGGACGACGGACGAGCCTTCGGACTCGCTGGTCCAATATGGACCCGCAGGCGAGGCGCCGGCGCAGTTCTATCACGACGGCGGGCTGACGACGGAGCATTTGGCCACCATCCGCGGTCTGGAGGCCGAGTCGACGTATGAATTCACGATCAGTTCCACCGATCTTGCGGGCAATAGCACCGGTGACAGCGAGACTCTGGAAGCCACGACGGGCGAAGATCCCGATGAAGACGGCCCCGAGTTTGTCGGTGAGCCGGTGGCCAGCGAGTTTGGCGAGAATACCGTCCTGCTTAGCTGGGAGACGGATGAACTGTCCAGTGGCGATATTGCCGTGGGCTTCGATGCGGGCGACTACGAGTTGATCCAGGCCACGACGGGCCTTGCCACGAGCCATGCGGTGCTCATTACGAACCTGGCGAAGGGTACCAACTACTCCTTTGTCATACGCGCCGTGGACCAGAGCCAGAACACGACCCTGTCGGACGATGATGGCGAGTTCACGACGGACGGTGTAGTGTTTACAGGCGTTCCCCGCCACATATTCCTGCCCGTGGGTCAGAACCGGGCCATCCAGGTGCGTTCGGTCCATCCGGGAGACACCTCCTTTACCTTCACTTCGGATGACACGTCCGTCGTGACGGTGACAAGCCGTGGCGTGATGACGGGCGTGGCCGAGGGTCAGGCACGTATCTCAGTGACCGGTATTGCCAGCCAGAGCACGTCGGTGATTCTGGTGGATGTGTATACGCTCCAGGATCCGAATGTCGATGATCTGTCCGGCTTCTATGCCCTGCTGAGCATCTTTCTGCTTCAGGACGGTGAGAGCGGCATCGGCGGCCCCTGCTTCATTGCCACAGCCGCGTCGGGCACGCCCCTTTCGGGCGCCGTGGCGCTGCTCCGGGATTTCCGCGATGAGTGGCTGCTGACCAGCAGCGCCGGTACCGCGCTGGTGGATGCCTACTATCGCGTGAGCCCGCCCGTGGCGGATGCCGTGGCGGACAGCCCCGTGCTGGCTTTGGCGGTGCGCGTTGCGCTGCTGCCGGCGCTGGCGCTGGTGGCGCTGTGGATGAAGAGTCCGCTGCTGGTCGGGCTGTTGGTCGGGGTTGCGGTCTGGCGCGTATTGCGCCGTGGGCGTGGCCCACGGATCGCCGCGCATTGACCTTGAGATCCCGGCCCCCGTGTCCCGGTTGACGAATTCGGAGTGAGAGAGACGATGGAATTGCCGGGCCGGATCATGGCGCTGGATGTGGGCGATGCCCGCACGGGCGTGGCCATTACCGATCCGAGCCAGACGATCGTATCGCCCCATGCGGTGGTTGCGCAGCCCTCGCGCGACAAGGCCATCGCGGAGATTCTGGAGATGGTCGCCGCGCTGGAGCCGATTCTGATCGTCTCCGGGCTGCCCTTGCTGGAAAATGGTGATGAGGGACCGCAGGCGCGCCGGGTCCGCAATTTCATGGCCCTGCTGGCCGCGCGGACCGAGGTTCCCGTGGTGTTTGAAGACGAGCGCTATTCCACGCTGGCGGCCGACGATGTGTTTCACGCGCGTGGCGGCAAGGGGCGAAAGCGCAAGGATGTGATCGATAAGATCGCGGCGGCGCAGATATTGAGCAGCTACCTGGAGCGCCGGGAGGTCGGCGCGCGGCCGTGAAGTGAGCGATGTCGAGTGAAGAACTGATAGAGTCCGCGCGCAGAAGCGAGCGGAAGAGATTCCGCTTCTGGCGCTGGATGCTTTCCCTTGCGATGTATGGCATGGCCGGCGCGGTGTTGATTGTGGCTTCGGCGGCGGGGGTGGGCTATATGCTGTACGACCATGTGACCTCACCGGGGGTCAAGGGGCCGGCCGTGGAGCTGGCCGTGCCCAAGGGCTCCACGGGGCGCGACGTGGGCAAGTTGCTGGCCGATGCGGGGCTGGTGGAGTACGAGGGCTTTTTTCGGCTTGCACTCCAACTGGACAAGTCCGGGAAGCACATTCAGCACGGCAACTACACGTTGAATCAGGGATTGTCGGCCTCGGAACTGCTCCGGCAGCTTCAGGAGGGGCCGTCGAAGCCCCTGGATGCGGATCGGGTGAAGATCACGATACCGGAGGGGCTGGCGATCGCCCAGATAGCCGAATTGCGGCCCGACGGCGAGGCGTATGTCCGGGCGGCATCCGACCCCGCCCTGATCAGTCGGCTGGGCATTGAAGGGGAGTCGCTGGAAGGATTCCTGATGCCGGACACGTATTTTTTCGATCGGGAGCCGGATGCGGCGGCGCTGATCGAGCGCCAGGTCGAGCATTTTGAATCGGTCTATGCGGCGTTGACAAAGGGGCTGCCCGGAAGTGAGGCCCTCGATCGTACGGCGGTGATGACGATTGCCTCGCTCGTGGAGGAAGAGGCGCGGGTGGAGGAGGAGCGGGCGCTGATCGCGGCCGTGCTGTACAATCGGCTGAAATTGGGCATGCCGCTTCAGATGGATTCGACGTTGCAGTATGCGCTGGGGAAGTATGGCCAGCGGATGCTGAACGAGGATAAGGAAGTGGATTCGCCCTACAACACCTATCAGAACACCGGGCTTCCTCCCGGGCCGATTTCGAGTCCCGGCGCCGCGAGCATCCGGGCGGCGCTTGCGCCCGCGCAGGTGGACTACCTTTATTTCGTCTCCAATGCCGACGGCAAGACCCACACGTTCAGCGCAACGCTGAAGGATCACGAAGCGGCGGTGGCCCGTTACAGGCGGGAAATCGCGGTACAGCGGCGAGCGCTCAGCCAGTAGTCCGCGCGCTTCAGGCGGGGATAGAAATGGGACTGGTCAATCCGACCCCGCATGACTATAATGATACCGATGCCGGACGCTCTCCGCACTCCGGCATCTGCGCGGTTCGGTGGCCGGAAGGGTTTCGAGCAGGCAACCTGGCAATGGCGGGGGAGCGCGGTACGTGTTCAGAGTTGGCGTGATCAGACGGGCGGCGTGCCGGGTGGCACTCCGCTACGCATTTTTTTCCAGCGTATATATCCTGTTCTCCGATCAGGCGGTCTATCTGGCCTTCGACGACCCCGGCCTCATCACGTCCGTCCAGAGCATCAAGGGTTGGGCGTTTGTGACCTTGAGCTCGGTGGTCATCTATATTCTCATGGTGCGGGAGCTGGTGAAGATCGAGCAGGCGGAAAAGGCGCTGCGGGAACAGCGCTCCTTCCTCAATGCCGTCCTGGAGAACTCGCCCGCCGTCATGTATCTCAAGGATCCGGCGGGGCGCATCATCTCGGCGAATCCCCGTTTCTGCAGCCTTTTCCAACACACGCCGGAGGAGCTCACGGGCAAGTCGGACTATGATATTTTTTCCCGGGAGACGGCCGACCTGCTTCGGAAGAACGACCTTGACGTGCTGGAATCACGCGCGACGATGAATTTCCAGGAAGAAGTCCCCCACCCCGACGGCACTGTGCACACGTACCTTTCGGTGAAGTTTCCGGTGGATGACGCGCAGGGCGGGGTGTCGGCGATCTGCGGGATATCCACGGACATTACGGAGTTCGTCTCGCTGGAGGAGAAGCTCCAGCGCACGGAGCGGCTCAATGCCCTCGGGCGTCTCACCGGGGGTATCGCCCACGACTTCAACAACCACCTTACGGTGATCATCGGGTGTCTCCAGTTGCTGCAGGGCGGCGCCGTTTCGGACGAGGAGCGGATCAATCTTGCCCGGGAGGGAAGCCGGGCCTCTTTCCAGGCGGCTAGTCTTATCGATCGGCTTCTCTCCTTTGCGCGCAACCAGATACTACTGGTGCAGGAGGTGGATGTGAACAAGTCCATCCGGGATATGCACACGCTGATCACCCGCAGCCTTGGGGAGACCATAACGGTCAAGTATGCGCTGGATCCCGGGGGCCTCTGCGCCCTGCTCGATCCGGTGCAACTCGAAAGCGCGATTCTCAATCTGGCAATAAACGCCCGGGACGCCATGCCGGAGGGCGGTGTGCTGAGTATCGCCACCGCGCTGGAGGAGGTGGACGAACGGTTTTCCGCGGCCGAAGATATCGCCCAGGGGCTCTATGTCCGCATCGATGTGGCGGACACGGGCAATGGTATGGCGCCCGAAGTGCTGGAGCGGGTGCTCGAACCCTTCTACACCACCAAAGAGCCCGGCAAGGGGACGGGGCTGGGGTTGAGCATGGTGGATGGCTTCGCCCGCCAGTCCAAAGGGTGTATCCGTTTGAACAGCGCGCCCGGGCGCGGCACGACGGTTACGATTCTGGTTCCCGCCGTTCACGTGGTCACCCGCAAGGAAGCGGATGCGGCGGTCCCGGTGGCGCTTGTCCGGCCGGGGCGCGGCGAGGCGATTCTGCTTGTCGAAGATGAGCCCGCCCTGCGTGCGTTTGCGACGCGCGTACTGGAAGCGAACGGGTATCGGGTATATTCGGCGGCCGACGCCACCGAGGCGGTTTCGCTCATGGAGAGCGGCGTGCCGCTCGAACTGCTCTTCAGCGACATCATGTTGCCGGGTGGCGTGCTCGGCCCGGAACTCGCGCAACAGTTTCAAGAGCGATTTCCGGGAAAGGGCGTTCTGTTGACCTCGGGCTATGCCGAACCGGGCGTGTGGAACACGGGGCCGCGCGCCGAAATTCTTAAGAAGCCCTATGGCCGCGAGGCCCTGCTTGCGGCGGTTCGGGGACTGATCCAGCCGAACTGAAGCCCCGGGGCGCTTCGGGGCGATGTTCCGAAAGCAAATCGCGGGAGCGGCCTGGGCCGCCCCCGCGAGGGGATTTACCGAATGGTGCGATGGGTCGGGGCTTACTCTTCCCGGCGCCGGTAGCGCAGGCTCATCGCGACCATGGCCAACAGCGTCAGACCGCCCAGGAAGAGGTCGCTACCGTAGGCCGCGATGGCCTTCTGTGCGTTGGCGGGCTCCGGACATCCTTCGCCCTCGCCCTCGCCTTCGCCCTCGCCGGGCAATATGGAGCGCAGGGCAATGGTGACGGACTTGAGTTCGCCGCCGGCGACATCCACCGCCACGGACTCCTGCCGGAATCCGTCCGCTTTGACCACAATATCGTACGTGCCTTCCGAAATGGCCGGAAATGCGTACACGCCGTCATTGTTGTTTGTAACCGACTTGAAGGAACTGATATTCAGGTCGATCGCGGCGGTGCCGATGCGCTTCTGCTCGGTGTCGTTCCAGACCGTGCAGAAGATGGACGCGGCGAGCACGGCGGAACTCTGGGCCAACACGGGCTCCAGCACCGCCGGCCCTTCCACGCGCTTGCTGAAGTCCGCCGGATCGGTGAAGCCCCAGTAGTTGTCCTGCATCAGGATCGCGTTCTCGCGCTCGTTGATGACGGCAAGACCTTCCACACTGCGGAGGAAATCGTTCCAGCCGGTGTCCGGATTGGTGGAATCGCCGAGGGACTGGGTTTCGCCGCCGGTCTGCTTTCCATCCAGCGCGCGCAGAATGATGGCCGCGCCGGGCTGGGGCGGATCGCCGAAGGTCTCGGGGATATCGGCGAAGGTGCAGCGGCGGATGACGGGAATGGCCCCGCCGATGTCGATGCCCACGCCGAGGCTGGAGAAGTGGCACAAGTCGATGAGCGCGCCGGCCGGGTTGAATCCATCGACCAGCATACCGGTCATGTCCCGCGCCTCGGAGCCGACGAAGGTCACTTCGGTCAGTTCCATGGCCACATCGTTCATATCGAACAGGTAGTCATCACCCTCCGCGGCCATGATCGTCACCCGGCGCAGGGCGGAGCGCTGGGCGCCGGTGACCTGTCCGACGATGATCACCTCGGCGCCGGTTTCGGCCACGACGATGTAGCGCGATTTCAGAGCGACGTCTTCTTCGTAGATACCGTCGCCGACCACAATGCGGGCATCCTGGTAGCTCAGGGGGCGGGGCAGTGAAAGGGCGCGGCCGATGGTCCGCACGGGATTGGCCCGGCTGCCGTCGCCCGTCTCGTCATTGCCGGTCTTCCCGACGAAATAGGTGCGGTCCGGCGAAAATGGATTCGTCGGGTCGCTGTTGGCGAGGAACTCATCCAGGTTGCTCAAGTCATCGCCGTCTTTGTCCTCGTCGCTGTCGAATCGGCGGGGATTCAGCTTGTACTTGAACTCGAAGTTGTCGGCCATGCCGTCACCGTCGGAGTCGATGGTGTCATCACGGGTGCCGATACAGGTTTCAATGCAGGGGGAGAGTCCATCGCCATCGGCGTCGGTCGTGTCGGGCGCACACCCACTTGCGCAATCTTCTCCTTCACCCTCTCCTTCCCCTTCTCCTTCTCCTTCTCCCTCGCCTTCACCTTCACCCTCGCCGCCGGGCGTGTAGGTGATCGCGAACGAAGCGCCTTCCACGTTACCATTGCCCGCGGCGTCCAGCACCGCGTCCGGGTTTACCGTCACGGATATTTCGCCTTCGGCCGTTGGGATCAGGGCGGCTTCAAACTCGAGTCCATCGCCCTCGAAACTCGCCACGGTCGCGTTTGTGAGGATGACCTCATCCGCTTCAAAGCTGCTGATGGGCTCGCTGAACGTCACCGACACGGGGATCGGATTGGCGCTCGTGGGGCTGGCTTCCTTGGAAGTAATCTGGATTGTGGGCGGTGTCCGGTCCATGATATAGGCCCCGGCGCTGTCCAGCCCCGCGCCCAACGGATTGCCCGCGGCGTCGAGGATGGTATCGATATTCTTAAGCCGGAGCCCGATGGCGCCATCGCCCGTGCCCGTTCCGACGGCGATATCCCAGGCGTCACCGCCGCCGCTGACCGTATGACTCAGGAGAAGTCCGCCGATGGGCTTCGGCATTTCATCCTGGGGAATGCCGTCGACGATCACGGTGAAGTTCGCGGTGTCAACGCCCGTTACCGGCTCGTCAAAGTTCAGGGCGAAATGCACCGTGTCCACGTTGGTGGGGGAGCTCCCGGCAATATCGAAGTGGCTGACCGCTGGTGCGGCGGTGTCCACGGTAAGTTCATCCGTTGTGGCGTCGCTGCCCGTGTTGCCGGCACGATCGGTTGCGGTGGCGGAGATGTCATAGATCCCATCGGCAAGATCCGCCTCGGGCGTGACGTTCCAACTCGTACCCTCCGCGGGCACAGTGTAGGACTGCCCGGCTACCTGGACAACCAGCGCGACGGAGGCGTCGGCATCCACGACGGTGCCGGTGATCTGCGGCAGGGGCGTGTTTGTGAGGAGCGAATCGACTGTTACCACCGGAGCCACCGTGTCCACGGTCAGCGCGGCCGGGAATGTCTCCAATGCCGTCATATCGTTTGCATCGGTGGCGGATACGGTCACATCGTAGTCGCCATCGGAGAGGGCATGGGTGATGGCGGCGCTCCACGTGGTGTCCGATACAACGGCGGAGTAGGTGTTGCCATTGACGGTAACATCGACGGTTTCGATCGGGAAATCGCCCGACGCCGTGCCGGTTAGGTTCGGCGTGGGATTGCTGGTCGCGAGCGTGTCCACAGAGATCGAGGGCGCGGTAACCTGCACGAGTACTTCGTCAAAGGTGGCGTCATTGCCCACATTGCCCGCGGCGTCCGTCGCGGCGACGGCGACATCGTAGGTGCCGTCCGACAGGCCATTGACGATGTCCGCGAGCCAGGTGGCGCCGTCCACCGTCGCCGGATAGGTAACGCCGTCAATGGACACCTCCACCGTTGTGGCGGTGAGGTCGAGCACGGTGCCGCTCAGAATCGGCGTGGAGTCGTTCGTGCTCAGCGCGTTCACCGTGACGGTGGGCGCGGTGGTGTCTACGGCGAGTTCGTCGGTCGTGGTATCAAAGCTCTCGTTGCCGGCGGCGTCCGTGGCGCGTGCCGCGACATCATAGATCCCATCCGCCGCCAGGCTGGTCAATTGGGCGACCCACAGGCCGTTATCGACGAATGCGATATAGGTGACGCCGTCTACGGTCACGTCAACCTCCGTTTCACTGAGGTCGCTTACCGTGCCGGTGATCGAGGGGGTGAATTCCGGCGAGACGAGGGAATCCACCGTGACTACCGGAGCGGTTCTATCGACTAAGAGTTCATCGACCGTTCCATCCGTTCCCATATTGCCCGCGGTGTCGGTCGCCTCGGTGACGACATCATAGTAGGTGTCCGGTTCGAGGCCGGCGGAAATGTCGGCGAACCAGTCGCTTCCGGATACGGTGGCCGAATAGAGGACGCCGTTGACGGTTACCTTGAGATGGGCCAGGTTTGGCTCGTCTATCGTGCCCGTCACCGTGGGGGTCACGTTGGAAGTAACCAGGAGGTTCACCGTGACCGTGGGCGCGGCGCCATCGACGAGCAATTCGTCGGTGGTGGCGTCCGTGCCGACGTGCCCGAGGGCGTCCGTCGCGCTGGCCGACACCTCGTAGGCGCCGTCGACCAGAGGCTGGGTGACCTCCGCGGTCCAGACGCCGCCTCCGACCGTCGCATTGATGGTCTCGCCGTTGACCGTGACGGATACCGTGGTGTCGAGCAGGTCGCTCACCGTGCCGGTCAGGGTTGGGTTTGCCGATGCGGTAGTCAGCGCATCGACCGTAACTTCCGGCGCGCCATTGTCCACGGTCAACTCGTTGGTGGTCGTATCGCTCCCGGCATTGCCCACGCTGTCCGTGGCGGTCACGGCGACGTCATAGGCGCCGTCGTCCAGGTTGGGCGCGATGATACCCTGGGCCAGGCTCCAGACACCCGAGCCCTCGTTTGTCGCGGCATAGGTGTTGCCGTTCACCGTAACGGACAGCACCACGCTGTCGGTGCGGGCCGGGCTGCCGTCGTCCACCGTGCCGTACAGCGCGGGATTCCGGTCAATCGTTTCGACGGTTTCTACGGTTACCGTGGGCGGGGTGATATCGATGATGAGGCCGCTGGGGGCGCTGGCCGTACCGACATTGCCGCCCGCGTCGGTGGCCACGGCATCCACCGCGTACTCGCCCTCCGCGACGGCGTTGGGCAGGGTGGCCGTCCAAACGCCGCTATTGACGCTCGCGGTGACCGTTTGGCCGTCCGCGGTGACTTCGACCGTGGTGGACGTGGCGTCCGTCACGGTGCCGGTCAGCTCCGGTGTGAGATCGGCGATGATGGTGTTGTCCACCGTGAGGATCGGATCGGTCAAGTCCACGATCAGGGCGCCACTGACGACGATCTGATTCGTGTTGCCGGCGGGATCGAGGAGGTCCAGGGTGACATCATAGTGCCCCTGATTCAGCGGCGCGATGAGGCCGCCTTGGAGCGTCCAGGTCGATCCGTTGTTGGTGGCGGAAAGGCCGGTGCTGGTATCCACGCTCACGAGAATGGTCGCGTCGGGGTCGTCGATGGTTCCGGTGAGGGCCGGGCTCGGGTCATTGGTAATGAGCGAGTCCGCGGTTCCGGTGGGCAGGAAGGTATCGATGGTCAGTTCGAGACTGCTGCCGTCCGTGCCGTAGTTGACGCCGTCGAAGGCGGTTGCTTCGATTTCGTGGTCGCCGTCGGTGAGCGTGCCCACGCCGCCGTCCGCCACGTCCCAGGTGCCGTCGCCGTTGTTGGTGGCGTTCACGGGGCTGCCGCCGTCCACGGTGACCGAAATCGTTGCGCTGGGCGTGTCGACCGTGCCGCTGAGGGCCGGTGAGCTGTCGTTGGTCAGCAGGAAGTCCACCGCAATCGCCGGGGGTATGGTGTCATAGAGTACAACGCCGTCGGAGAGATTCGGGGCGGAATCCGCGGTACTCGGGTTGGTCGCGGCGTCGGTGACGGCGCCCGCGGGGATCCGGGGCTGGATCGTTCCTTCGCCGGTCACGCTTGAGGCGTCGATGTGATAGGTATTGGTTCCGCCCACCAGGCTGATGTCGAACGTCACGCCGGTGGCGGTGCCGTCATTGACGATGTCGCCGGTCGTCAGGCCCGAGATGGTTTCATCGGGCGACAGGACGAAATGGACGGGCAGGGTGTTGGTGGGGTCGGCCTGTCCTTCCTGGACTTCTAGCTCCAGCGTAGGCGCAATCGGTGGAACGGGGTTGGGGCTGGTTACCACGCTGAATTCCGAGGTGTTTCCATTGGCGTCGGTCCGCGTGGCGGTGATGTTCTTGCCGTCGAAGGGGGCCAGGTTGACGGGGATTACGGTGGGTCCGCCGGCCACGGCGATAATGACTTTCGTGAGAAATTTCATGCCTTCGTCGTCGGAATCGGCGTAGAGATGCACCGATTCACCTACTTGCGCGCCGATAACGGAAACGGAGTAGGGGGCGGTGGCGTTAATCGCGGAGATTCCGGGCGGAGTCATATTACCGTTGATACTGGACAGGCTGAATTTGATGCCGTCGCTGGTATTCGAGTGAATGGAGTTATAGGTGATGGTGGTCTGCTCCACATTCGCCGTGGCTCGGGTCAAGGACACGCCGTTGAGTCCGTTGAAGGCGATAATATTCCCCGCGTTCTGGGCCCCGCCGATCACGTTGCCGGTCGAGCCCAGACCCGATGCGGAAATCTGGATACCTTCGCCGACATTTCCGACATTGGTGGCGCCGTCCGCCGCCGTACCGATGTAGTTGCCTTCGATAGCGTTGTCGCTGCAATCCTGAATGGTGATGCCGTTGGCGTTATTGCCGGAAATTATGTTGCGGGTGGTCTCCGTCGTTCCGCCGATGAGGGTCGCGCTGACCCCGCTTTCCAGCACGATGCCGTGGCTCGCATCCACCGAAATCGCATCGTCGCCTTCCAGGTCGAGGCCGACGATATTGCCCTGAATCTTCGTATTCGTGACGGCCGCGCCGGACAGGTAGATGTTGGATGCGCCGTTGCCTGAGATGAGGTTGCCGCCGGGTCCTTCGAGCACGTCGCCGATGAGGGTACTGTCCAGGTGTCCCGCCGGTCCCGCCGTTCCGAGGACGTAAACGCCGTGGGCGTCATTGCCCATTTCGGTGTGGCCGTCCGCGCTCATTCCGATGGTGTTGTTGAGGATTCGGTTGCCGTTGGCGGTATTGACCGAACCGGAAATCTGTATCGCGATGCCCGCGCCCGTGTTGCCCGAGATGATATTTCGGTCGCTCGCGTTCAGGCCGCCGATGGCGTTGTTGGAGGAATCAACGATGGTAATGCCGTTGCCCGAGTTGCCAAAATCCGTCGTTCCATCGGTGCCGATTTTGCACGCGGTGATCGTGTTGTTGCCGGAGCCGCCTTGATTGTCGATGACGATGCCGGACGCGCCATTGCCGTAGATTATCATCTGCTGGATCGTGTTGCCGGCGCTCTCGATGCGTATGCCGCCCGCGCTGGCGTTGATCAGGGAGAAACCCTTGATCGCGCTCCCGCCCGAGCCGTTCCCCAGGGTGAACACCGCCGTGCCCGAGGCGCCGTCGCAGTCGAGAATAATGTCCTGCTGTTCGCCGTCGATTATCAGTGTTTCCGTGATGGTCGGAACGATGCCGCTGCAGAATACAATCGTGCTGGCAAGCGATGGGTCAAAGCGGATGTTGTCGGCCCCCGGGGTGTTGTTACACGCGGTGACCGCTTCGTGAAGGCTCACTTTGAGGTCCGAACCGGGATTGGTCAGCAGATCGGTGATGGAAGTGGTCACACCGTCCACGGTGCTGTTTGAAGCGGTGACCGTAATTTCCATCGCATGTCCCACCGAGGCGGGGAGCAAACCGGTGACCAGCACCAGGGCGAGGGGAAAGTGCCGGTTCCCAATCAGCCGGCCGACAAAACTCGAGATCTTCAACATTGCTGCTCCTAAACCCAATCACCGTTGCAAAGGTTTTCGAGGGACATGTTCCACGTCGCCGGTCAGTACAGGAGTCGGCCCATCCGTGGGATTCTTACTCTCTCCCGGGGGCAGGCGAATCCCAAGTCGTCGATTCCCGAATCCCTCTTAAGAGGGCACAACCCCGGTTGTGGCTCATCACCCATGGGGGGAGGGAGCCACGTAACCACATTGATAATACCACATAGTTGGAGAAGCACTATAAAATTCCACAGAGCTGACCACAGATAACCCGGCGGGTTTATCGCTTTTATTAGTTTAGTGCTTAGCTCTTCTGTTCGTGTTCTTGAACTGCTTCCCCCCTGTTGCGTATGCTCCCCAAGTTCCCTGCCCAAGAAGGAGTGTTCCATGGCCTGCGAAGCCACCGCCTATGCCCGCGCCGGACTTATAGGTAATCCATCCGACGGCTATTTTGGTAAGACGATCAGTTTTGTCATACGCGATTTTGCGGCGAAGGTCAGTCTGTATGAAAGCCCCGAGTTGGAGATTGTGCCGAGCCTTCAGGACCGATCGAAATACAAGTCCGCCGAGGATCTTTACGACGACGTAAAGAACAACGGGTACTATGGCGGCATCCGGCTTATGAAAGCCACGATCTGCCGTTTCATCGAGTATTGCCGGGAAGAAGGGATCGACATCAGCCACAAGAATTTTTCGATCCGCTATCGTTCCACCATTCCCCGCCGCCTCGGGCTTGCGGGGTCCAGCGCGCTCATTACGGCGACCTTGCGTTGTCTGATGGATTACTACGAGGTCGAAATACCGCGGACGCGCCAGCCGAATCTGATACTGGAAGTGGAGACGGGTAAGCTGGGCATTGCGGCGGGCCTTCAGGATCGGGTCATCCAGGTGTACGAGGGCTGTGTTTTCATGGATTTTGACCGGGAGCACATGGCGGCCCACGGATACGGGCGCTACGAAGAAATTGATCCGGGCCTGTTGCCGAATTTGTTTATCGCCTATCGCCTCGATTTGGGCGAGGGTTCGGAGACTTTCCATAACAATATCAAGGAGCGCTGGCTGTCGGGCGATGCCGAGGTGATCCAGGCGATGAAAGATTTCGCTTCTTATGCGCAGGAGGCGCGGGATCTGATGGTGGCGGGGCGGGGCAGCGAGATCGGCCCGCTGATGGACAAGAACTTTGACCGCCGGTGCAGCCTGTACACCCTGGACCCGCGCAATATCGACATGGTTCAGCGCGCCCGCTCGGTGGGTGCCCACGGAAAGTTTTCCGGTTCCGGCGGCGCGATTGTCGGCACCTACGAGGATCAGGCCATGTATGAGCGCCTGGTGGAAAAAATGCGCGAAGGCAACATTGCCGTATTTCAACCAACCGTGATCGGTTAGAACCCGGCGGCCCCTATGCCGCCTGCAGGTGAAGCACTATCGGAACTTTATTTGTCATAGCCACGCCGATCGGCAATCTTGAGGACCTGTCGTACCGCGCTCACCGCGTACTGGGAGAGGTGGACGCGCTGGCCTGCGAAGACACGCGCATGACCCAGCGTCTGCTGGAGCGCTACGAAATCGAGCGTCCGCGCACGACCTTCAGCTACCACGAGCACAACGAAGAGCAGGCGGGCAGGCGAATCCTGGGGCTGCTTAACGAGGGTCTAAAGGTTGGTCTGTGCAGCGACGGCGGTTGTCCGGGCGTCAGCGATCCGGGGTATCGCATTATCCGCGATTGCCGCGAAGCGGGCCACGAGGTTGAAATCCTTCCGGGGCCGACCGCGGTGACGACGGCGCTGCTGGCATCGGGCCTTTCCACCGCGAGTTTCACGTTCAAGGGATTTCCGCCCCGTAAGAGCGGTGCGCGGCAGCGCTGGATCCAGGAGGACGCCGATCGCCCCCACACGATGGTGATCTACGAATCGCCCTTTCGAATCGGCCAGTTGCTGGCGGATGCCCACGCGGTACTTGGGGAGCGGATGGCGGCGGTGTGCATTGAACTGACGAAGAAATTTGAGCGGGTCGAGCGTGGTTATCTGGGCGAGCTTGCGGCGCAATTTGCGGAAAAAAAGGTAAAAGGTGAGATTTGTGTTGTTATATCCGGCGATAATCCCAAGTTTCTTCGTCCAGAATAAGGGATTTAAGGGGAATCTTGATTAAAAAGGTTGAATTGACCCAAGGTGATGTAGTATTGTGGGTCAGCAATAACGAATAATCCCTTTGCGCATTTCGGGGGGCGTGTCGATAGTTTGGCCTCAACAGGCCGCGTGTTCGCGATTGAGTAGTCCGCGAATGCTACCCCAAGTTAGCCACATAAAGGAGTATTGATATGGCTAAGAAGAACCTGAAGTACAGTATCAATCTTGATAGCCCGATCGCGGTGTACGTGCAGATTGAAAATCTGGTGCGTTTCGCCATTGCCTCGGGCAAGCTGGTTGCCGGTGATACCCTTCCGTCCGTACGCGATATGTCGAGCATGCTGCAGATCAACCCGAACACGGTGACGAAAGCCTACCGCGACCTCGAGCTGATGCAGTTGGTTCACACGCGCCGGGGCGTGGGCGTTACCATTTCCGAGAAGGCCGCCGGGCTTTGCAAGGCGAGTGTTCAGGATATGGTTCGCATGCACCTTCGGGATGCGGTGGCCGAGTGCATCGCCAGCGGGATCTCCGCGACCGACGTGCGTAAGGACGTCAAGGACGCGATCGATTCCGGCGCCCTGCCCTACGACATGGCCGGTGAATGAAGTAGACCCATCGGGTCGGCCCCCGCGGGTTCGTACCTGAAACTTTCCCTCTGAAATTCATGTCCCCGCAGGGAAGCGCGCACAATCCCCGTCCGGGGGCCAGCCATCCTGGCCCATTAATGGAACGAAGATACATTCCGTGTATACTTCCGGGATCAGCGTGTTTCCCTGCCGGGTGACCAATTCGAGCCGCTGTCGGGTTCGTTCACCCACGGGGCACACGAGCCGGCCCCCATCGCCCAGTTGTTCCAGAAGGGCACTTGGAATTCGCGGGCTGCCCGCCGTGACAAGAACGGCGTCGTAGGGGGCTTCGTCGGGCCATCCCAGCGTTCCGTCCCCCGTGACGTAGCGGATGTTGTCGTAACCCAGGCGGCCCAATTGAACCTTCGCCCGTTCCTGGAGTTCCGGGTGTCGCTCCACCGTGACCACTTGGGCGCAAAGTCGCGCCAGCACGGCGGTCTGATAGCCGGAGCCCGTGCCGATTTCCAGTACCCGATCCGCGGGGGCCAGGGCCAGGAGCTCGGTCATGCAGGCCACCATGTAGGGTTGGGAAATGGTCTGGCCCAGACCGATGGGCAGGGGGCGGTCTTCATAGGCCAGATGTTCGCAATCCACCGGCACGAAGCGGTGTCGGGGCACGGAGGCCATGGCGTTGAGGACCGCCGGGGAAGCAATCCCCCGGGAAGCGAGTTGTGTCGCCACCATCCTGTCCCGCTCTTCGCGCCTGCTGTCCATGGGGAACAGCTCCAGATGGGTTATTGCCGGACGAGAATCAGCCGGACAATGTAGACACACATGACGGCCGCCATGGGCGAGAAGTCCATGGGGCCCATATTGGGGAGAACCCGCTTCATGAAGTCCACCAGCGGGTCGGTCGCCTTGGGCAACAGGCCGAGGAAAGGCCCGTGGAATTCCAGTTCCAGCCAGGGGCCCAGCCAGCGCAGCAATATCGCCATCATGTACAACGTGAGTCCACAATAGATGATGGAAAGAGAAACGCTGATCATTTCGCGAGGGCACTCCTTGGGTTGCCGGCGCGCCCCCTGTTAAATGGGGCATCACCTACCACCCCATCATGCCACAGAAAGGCCGTGATTTTCATCCGGGTTCCGGGGCGTCGGCACAGGATTCGGGGATGCCGATATCGGCGATGATGAGTTCGCCAAGCCAGCGTCTCGCGGCGGGGTTCTTGAAGCCCAGCTTGGGAAATTGAAAGGTCACGGTGCAATCGGCGCGAATACACGCCCCGCAGGCTTCGCCCGTGTCGGCGTCCATGCCGGAGGGCAGGTCCACGGCGATGGTGCGGCCCTCGGGCCAGGCCTCGATGGCGGCCCGGGCCACCCCTCGGACGGTACCGGCAATTCCCGTGCCCAGAATCGCGTCGACCAGCACGGCCGCGCCCGCAAGTCCGGCTACGGCCACCGCCGCCCCGGCGGGTTCCGCCTCAAAAGTCACTTCGCCGCCCAGGCGCTCGTAGGCGCGCAGAAAGGTGCGGGCGTCGCCGGTGATGTCGTCACGGGGGGCGAGTACGACGACCCGCGTCTTCATACCGGCCAGGTGGGCGAGGCGCGCCACGACGTAGCCGTCGCCCCCATTGTTTCCCTTGCCGCAGACGATAGCGACCGGCCCCCCGGCGATCTGGCGAAAAACTGCCGATCCGGCATTGTTCATGAGGACCGCGCCCGGAATCCCGATCTCTTCGATGCATCGGCGGTCCGCTTCCCTCATCTGCGCCGCGCTCACATAGCGGTGGATCTTCGTCGTCATTCAAGGTCTCCATAATTTCGCGGTACGGGCGGGAACGATTTCCCGGGGCCGTTGGTAAAGTGAGCAGGACCCGTTACTATGGGAGTAACACTTTACCCTGTCCCATTGTAACGTGGGCGTGCTAGAATAATCCTTGGGCGAACTGCAATACACGCGCTCCGGCGCCGGATGGAGGTACTTCTCATGACCAGGGCGAGACATTGGCTTATATTCATACTGCTGTTGCTGCCCCTTGCCGGCTGTCCCATCATCGAGCAGGTAAGAACCTTTACCAGCGCGGATGTGAACAGCAACGGCGCGCTCGACGGGGATGCCGAGGGGGGTGAAGGCGAAGGCGAATCGCCCGGGACGGACAATGGCGGGGGGGAAGAGCGGGAAGTGGTGGAGCCGGATGTGATCCGGCGCGTTGACAATCTTTTGTACGTGCTGAACCAGTATCGCGGTCTCACCATCGTGGATCTGGAATCCCAGGCACTGCTGGCGCAGGTACCGACGACGGGCTACCCGCGCGACCTGTATTTCGCGAATGGCCAGGCCTACGTGCTGGTGGGCAATCCGGGCTACGGTTATTTCGGACTCGATGTTGCGGCGAAGGACGTTGCGGTGTCGCCCGAGCGCGAAGCGAGCAGCCGTCTCTATGTGGTGGATGTCGCCACGCCGGCGGAGGCCGCCATCCGATCGAGCATGGACTTTGAGGGCGATCTGGTGGACAGCCGTCTGGTGGGCAACATCCTCTATGCGGTTACGGCCCATTACGACTACTATTACTATGGCGTGGAAGACGCGGGCAGCGAGAACGGCACCACGGTGACGAGTATCGACGTGGGCGACCCCGACCATGTGGCGCAGGTGGATGCGCTCGACTTCGACGGATCGGGCTATGTGGTTCATGTCAACGCCCAGCGGGCCTTCGTGGCCAGTTCCGACTGGCAGAACAACGAGACGGATATTACCGTGCTGGACATTACCGATCCCGGCGGTGTCATGGTCAACGCGGGCGCGGTGAGTGTCCGGGGCTATGTGGGGGATCGCTTCAAGCTGGACGAGTGGAACGGCGCCCTGCGGGTGGTTTCTTCGGCGTGGCAGGAAACGAATCAAGTCTATGTGACGACCTTCGACCTGAATCAGGCAGGGTTTCCGAAGCTTGCGGAGATGCCCCTCGAAGGCGCCGAGGGCGAGACCCTTTTTGCGACGCGATTTGACGGCGCCCGCGCCTACGTGGTGACGTATCTGGTGGTGGATCCGCTTTTCGTGCTCGATCTCAGCGATCCCGCGGCGCCCGCGCTCCTGGGCGCGCTGGAAGTACCCGGTTACTCGACCCACATTGAACCGCGCGGTGATCGGCTCATCGCCCTGGGTGTCGACGACACCGGTGGCCGCCACGTCAGCGTCAGTATATTCGACGTTTCCGGCAACGGCGCGCCGACCCTGAGCGACCGCGTCAGCTTCGGCGAGGACTGGTCCTGGTCCAACGCCTATGGCGATGTAAAGGCGCTGACGATTCTCGACGATGTGATCATCGTTCCCTTCTCGGGCTGGAGCGGTGAGTCGGGCGGCTTCGAGCGCCTGCAGTTCGTCTCCTACACGCAGGACGACCTCGAGTTGCGCGGCAGCGTGGATTTGAGCGGATCCATCCTTCGCTCCCTCGAATATGGGGCGTATTACTTTGGCGTGACGACGGAACAGGTGGCCCGCATTGATGCGAGCGATCTGGACAATCCCGTGGTGGACTCGTCCATTACCATTGCGGAAAACGTGGTGGATTACCTTGAGCTGCCGGGCGGCGAAGGCGTGGAGATTGTCGAGCGCTACGATGAAGGCCAGGTCCTGATTCGTACGGTCGATGGGAATGGCGCTGTCCTGGGCGAAGAAGTTGTGAATATCAGCGCCTTCCAGGGTGCCTATCCGGCGGGATCCAGAGTCGCCCTCGTGGGGACCGCGTGGGACGTCGAACCGGGCTACGAAGTCGTCCTGGTGGACGTGAGCTCGCCCGAGAATCCCGAGGCGGGCGACGTCATCAAGGTCAACGTGACGCCCTATTACTTCTACTACGGGTATTACTACGATGGCGGACTTCCCGAACCGGGTACGGATGCCCTGAAGGATGTGGCCATCGGCCTGCCCTACTACAACTTTGGTGGCCAGACCGGCTTCGTGCTGGGCGACACCCTCGCCCTTCGCTGTTACGCGGGTGAATTTGATTCCGTGCTCGGTACCGGGAACGCCCAGCAGGGACTGGCGCTGATCAACCTCGAAACGGGAGCGTTTGAGTCCACGGTGGGGCTGGGCTACAGCTACATCACCTCGCTTGACGTTGTGGGCGACAAGCTTTATCTGGGCAACAAAGAATCTCTCGATTTCTTCCCCTTTGGCCGACCTCTCGCGGCGTGTTATATCCAGGAGATCGACGTGCTCAACGGCACCGCCGGTCCCGCGGCCAACGTGCCGGGCTACTTTGTGCAATATGATCCGGCCACGGATGTGCTCACCCTTCGCGACCAGCAGTGGACGCCCGACGGCGGCGTTGAATCCTCGCTGGAGACGGTCCGTTGGAGCGGCGGTACGGCGGTTGATCCCCTGGACAGCCTGGAGGTGCCCGCCTACACCAGCAATACGATTGCCTCGGGCGATCGCGTGTACTTCGACGTATACTCGCCGTCCTACGGGCTGTATCAGGCCATAGTCGGCACGGATGGTGTCCTGACCTTGAGTGAGATGGTCGAACTGCCCGGATACTACGGATCCCTGCTGGGTGCTCAGGGCGACGACGTGTTCCTCAGCGTGGGCTACGGCGCCATCGCCCAGTATGAATTCAGTGAGGGTGTGGGAACACAGGTGAGCCTGACGGCCGTGTCGGGCTACCCGTCGAAGGTGCGCTTCGGCGAGGAAAACGCCTATTTCCCCGTGGGCTACTACGGTCTGGTGACCCTGCCGCTGTAATCGAAATGCATGCCTGACAGACCGCCGCGGTTGCGAGTGCGACCGCGGCGGTCGTTCTTTTTTTGGGGAGGGCATTGGTCGGATAGGACAATCAGGGCCGATGGCCTTTACCGATTGGGTGATAACGCACACGCCCCAATCCCATACAACTCATACGACCAGGCCCGCCCACCTCCTGGCACAAAAAAAGCCCGCCCCCAGGAGGGGGCGGGCCTCGATTCAATCGAATATCTTATTTGCCTTCAATCTTGCTGATGGCGGCGGTGGGGTCTTTGTCCACGCCCTTCTTGCAGCCTTCGCAGCAGAGCTTCACGAGGCGATTGGCCACGACCATTTCCACCGGCGCATCGCCCAGGGGCTTGCCGGAGATGGGGCAGGCGGTCGCCTTGTAGTCGGCCTTCTGCGCGTCAATCACCTGCTGGTCCAGCTTGGCCAGGAAAGCGGCCGGGTCGGCCTTCACCTTCTCTTCGCACTTGGCGCAGCAGGTTTTCACGAGGCGGTTGCCCACCACGAAAGAGACGCCACCGTCCTTCAGCTCCGCACCGGAGTTGATGCAGGTCTTCGTGGGATAGTGGCTTTCCTGATCCGCAATCAGTTTCGCATCGATTTCCTTCACCATGGCCTCGGCGTTGGCATCAAACTTCTTCTTGCAGCCTTCGCAGCAGAGGCGGACTTCCTTGCCGTCCTGAATGAGCACCACCGCGTCGCCCATGGAGCCGAGCTTTTCGCCCGAGACCGGGCAGGTGCCCAGGGTGTAGGCGTCGCCCACGCGCGCGGCGGCGGTTTCGGGCGTTGCCGCCGCTTCTTCCTTGGCGCCGGCTGAAACAGCGATAGCCACGCCCATGCAGAACACACCGATTCCGTACCAGCTTTTCATGATTTGTTTATCCTCATCGTTGAGCGTCGCCTCACCGGGAACGATCCCAATCGGGGCGTTGCTGCCTCTATACCGTTCATATCTCTTTACGATAGCAATGATTCTGGGAAAATGCACACTTTTCCTTTCTTCCGCGAATCACTACCCTTGTATTCAGCCGGCGCCCTCGGACGTGTGCGGCAGGCCGGGAACTCAATCACTCCGGGTGCTCAGCATTTCCGCAAACCAGGCCGCCATCTGGTTGCACTCCCGGTCCACGCCGCGCCAGGGGTGGCCGTCGCCATCATGGGTAAGGAGCGTGGCCTCCACGCCCGCCGCCGTCAGGGCTGCCACGAAGCGTCTGGACTGGCTGTATGGAACTATGTTGTCGCCCGTGGCGTGTGCCACGAGGAAGGGGGGATGACCTCCCTGAATCTGGTGCAGCGGAGAAATGGCCCGTGCGGCAGAGGCGATTTCGGCATCCGATTGTTCGCCCATACCCTCCTCGAACAGCATCCGCGCGAGGGTGGGTTCCGAATCCCGGCGAAAATCAAAAGGCCCGGCCCAATATTCCAGCAAATCCGCCGGCGGGAAGAACAACCCCGCCGCTGCGATGCTCGTGTCGTGCTTGTACCAGGGCAGGCGCGCGCGTGGGTCGGCGGGCTCCGGGGCCAGGGCGGTTAACGCGGCGAGATGCCCGCCGGCGGAGACCCCAAAAATGCCGAGCCGATCAGGGTCCACTTTCCAGGTCGCGGCGTGATTTTTCGCAAAGCGTATGGCGGCATGGAGGTGTTTCACCATGCGTGCGGCGTTGAAGAGGCTCGCCGAGCCCGGCGCCACCGCAAGAACGGTAAAGCCCGCCTCGCAGAAGGCATCAATCGCCCCCAGGCCAATGTGTTCGTTCATCCGAACGCGATCCGAATGCCAGGCGCCGGAGATCACATCCACGATTGCGAGGCCATTGGGCGATTGGGCTGGCTCGAAGATATCCATGACGAGCCCCAGGCCATGGGTTTCGGCATAGACGACATTGCAGTGCTGGATGTAGTTGCCTTGGGAGCGTGGGCGGACACGCAGGGCGCCCCGGGGGCGATCCACCTGCTCCACGGGTTCGGGTATGGGATAAGACATGGGCCGGAATCCTTCAATTGGGACGGGAAGCGCCGGCAGGGTGCGCGCGAAGCGCCGCGGAGCCGTCCGGCACACATTGCCGGGGAAACCCATGGCGCGTTTTGGGGTATTAACCTCATGCACTGCCGGGCGCCGCGCGGCGGACATAGCTTGTCCTATGTTACCCACCTATCATACAATTTCACCCATGCACTTCGAAAACCGACGCTTCAGCCGCCTCACTCCCCGATGCCTTCTGCTCCTGGGCGTGTTTTTTTGCCTTCCGGCGGTCTGCGCGGAGTATCCGCCCCTGGCGGTGGAGATCAGCCCGGAACATCCCCTGATGTTGTTTCAGGATCTCTCGGCGCACCGTGGGGACCCCGCCCGTCAGCGCGATCACGTGTTGTCGGCCTGGGAGCAAATGCCCGAGGCGCTCCACTCCAACGGGATGATCAAGATCCAGGCGCCTGGTGAAGGGGAGGCCGCGATTACGCACCTGACGACCGTGCTCGCGACGTTGCAGGAGCAGCAGATCCCCACGGTTGTTCGGCTCACGGGCGATCCCCGGCGCGCGGCCTTCGCCCAGCCGCTCGATGTGGCGGAGGAGCAGTTGAAAAGCCTTTTGCGGGCTTTCACCATGGTCAAGGGCGTGGAGGTATCGGGCCTCGACTTTCGTTATTACTCCTCTCCCCGCATGTACGATGGCCAGACACCCACCATGGTCGCGTGGCTCTCCATGGTGCTCCATACCGCCGCGAGCTATGGCCGATTTGTGTATTTGCCCATGGATGAGCTCCAGTGGGCGCGGGTCATGAGCAACACGGCCTGCGCACCCTTGTATCGGCAGCTCGTGGCCTGTCGCGACTACGTCATCCCCGCCTGCCTTACCCGGGGCGATCACCTGCTGGGCAACCAGTCGGCCCTGATGGGCCTGTGGCTTGAGGGGGCTGTTGCCAACTGGGGCATGGCGGCGGACGCGCGCTGGTATACCGACGCGGGCTATGCGGGGCCGGGCCGTTTCGGGGCCGCCGCGGGACCGGAGGTCGTGCCTTCTTCGCTCTACCGCGCCATGATCCTGAGCGGCGCGATGACCGGCGCAACGGTTTACTCGTTTGAGAATGGCGAAGATCTATGGTATGGCCCGTCCCGCCGACACTGGGACGAGGGCATCCTGCCGGGGCTGCGCGAGGTGGTGGATAAGGCGGTCATTGCGCGACGGGAATTCGTGGCCCGCGGCGCCCGTGTCGGTCTGCGGCTCGCGCCCTCCTCTACGCCGGAGGAGTTTCACCTGAACTTGAAGGACATCGACGGGGTGCTGGACGAAGGCAACCTCATGAAGGCGGCATACGGTCTGGCCCGCCCCGGCCAGATTGCCGAGCTGATCCCCGACCGGGGCGACCTGTACTGGATCCCTTTCATTTCACCCTATGCCGAGGGCGCCGCGCTGGAGGGCTTCGAGAAGGTGTTCGCCGCCGGCAGTCTGCCCACCCTGGACGCGTGGACCCAGGCACTTGCGCCCCTGCGCCGCCCCCAGGGCACGGGAACGGCCTTTGTTACCGAGGTGGGCCGCGGCATCTTTGTGATGAACACTCGGGAGAACACGCGCGAGCAGCAGCCCTTTACCATCGACGGTGTTCCCGTGCCGCTGCGAAAGTTCAGCGCCCGCCGCGATGGCGGCGCGGTGGTGCTGGCCTGGGATTTTCGCGAGAACGACTTGAACTATCGGGTATACAAACGGGTCTTCCCGGAGACCGGTTTCACCTTGATCGCGCGCCTTGAGCAGGAGCAACTCCAGTACGTGGACAGCGAATCCCCCGCGGATCAGACCATCGCCTATGCGGTGACCGCCATGACCGATGAGCGGGAGCCTCTGGAGGGCATTCTGGAGCAGGGGGAATACCGGTCCTACAGCGTGAATGAAAGCCGAATCGCCGAGGAGGTCATACTCACGCCGCTGCTCGCGAGTGCGGACAGCACGCCCGTAAACGAGGCGCGGCCCGGCGTGGAAGTCGAGGCGCCCTGGTGGCCGAGCTTCGAAGGGGTTTCCGAGGCGCACCGGGAAATCGCCGACGCGATCGTGGAACAGATCGGCCTGTGGGAAGAGGCGATTCACGATCGCAACCTCAACGGGATCATGGCGGCCTATGAGACCAGCTACGAAGACCCCCAGGGCTGGGACTTTGCCTACGTCAAGCGGGCCAACCAGGCCATGCTGGAACGATGGCGCGCCATTAAACTGCACCGCCAGATCCGCCGCTGGGATTTTTCCAACTTTGATTCCACCGGCCAGGTGAACGTGCTGCTCTACTGCAAGTTATCGGCGGTATTGCTGACCGACAGCCTGGGGCTTCGCGCGGACATCCCCGTCAGCATCCCGAGGACGCCCGAGGCCGAGGTCTGGGTTACATGGAGCAATGCCGAAGGAGTGTGGCGCATCGTGCGCACCAATCCGGCCTTCCCGAATTTTCGCGAGATCCTGAGCTACGACGCGGGGCCTTACGACAACTTTCCCCTGGGTGCGGACGAATATTGAGGGACATTGCCCGTCGAATGCTATGATAGGCGCGCGGGCGCTACGATCAGCCCGACAACCGGGAGTAGCAGCATGGGTTCACTTCGAATTCGACTGGCATTGTTGAGCGTGGGGGCGCTGTGTCTCCTCAATGCCTGCTTCGTGCAGGAGGCTGGCGATCGATCCGCGAGCGCGGTTGCGCGCCACGGCGCCTCGACGTTGCCGGGGATCCCGCAGGATATACTCCGCGTTCCGGAAATGGCTCAGGCCTTTCCCGGCGCGGCCAGCGAGTTTGGGCACGCCTGGTATCTGCCCTACGCCGTGATCGACGAAGCCCAGGGCCTTGCGCTGGTGGAAACGCTCACGGCGCTGGCGCGGGAACGCAAGCCCTTTCCAGAACCACTGGACGTTGGGGAAGGCCGAGGCGCGGGCGGTTCGAATCTTCTATACCCGTTGCGCGCGGGGGTCGGGCGCTTGTACTACAGCGACATCAACGACCCGAGAGGGCCGGCGGCGACAGGCGCAGCGATCCCGGTAATTATCTCTCAGCCGGAATCCGGCGCGCACGATGCGGACGTCCTTTTTCTGGATGGCCACAAGGAACGCGTTCCGATGGGCCGATTTCCCCTCTCGCCCGCATTCCTGGAAGCCCTGAGCGCCCTGGATCCGCCGGAGCATTGACCGGGGCCAAGCCGGGGGCTTTCAGCCCTCTGTAATTGTCAGGGGCGCGCCGTCGGCGCTGGCCCTGCGTTGCGCCTGAATCACGAAGAGGCTGCCCGCCGTCAACACCCCCGCGCCAATCCATTGAATGAGGTTCATGGATTCATCGGGCCAGAACAGCACCGCGAGGCCGTTGGTGATGGCCGGGGTTACCAATTGCACGCTGATGCAGAAGGCCGCTCCCAGACGGTGCTGGGCGTAGTGATAGGCCGCGTGCGCCACGGCAATGGGTAGCACCGACGACAGCGCCGCAATGCCCAGCATGTAGCTTCCGCCGGAGATGATCGTGCCGGGGTCGCCGAAGATCAGCATATTCGCGGCAAAGCCAATCGTAGTGTAGAGCGACACCACGGTGAACATGGGCACGGGGTGGAGGTCTCGCACGACATGCTTGCCCCATACCGCGTAGACCGACCAGCAGACCGAAACGAAGAGCAGTAGAAATACCGCGAGATCGAGGGTGGGGAAGAGGGACTTCGATGGGTCGTCCATGAGCACCCCCGCCAGACCGAGGAAGCCCAACGCGGTGCCGACGATGTAGCGCGGGCTCTTAATCACGGCGCGTTCCTCGTGGTAAAGGAAATAACTCATGGCGATGATCATGAGCACCTGAATCTTGGTAATAAGCTGGGCCGCGGTCGCGGTGGTGTGATACAGCGAAACCGTCCAGGCGGTTTGCATCACGAAATTGAGGAGCGCGAGGCCCAGGGTGGCCTTCGGACGGCGCAGCGCCGCCATGAAGCCCGCGCGATAGCCGATGGCCGAGATGGCCAGCAGGATGATCGTGGCGAAGCCATAGCGCAGGAAAGACTGCGTGTAGGGGTCGTAGGCCCCCGTCATGTAGCGCATGAAAATGGGGGAGAGGGCCCAGCCGAAGGTGGCGGCGGCAAGAGCGGTATAGGCCAGGGCGTGGCGGTTCATGAATTGGTTTCTATGGGGTTTAATTCTGGAGGAAGAGCGTATGCGAAATCCGCGGAGTTGAAAACCCGACGCCTCGATCGCGGGCGCCCCAGCGAAGGGTCCTGAGCCGCCCCTATTATGCATAGAATCCACCCGCCGTTCACGCCGCTCAACCTCAGAATATCGTGACCGCATCAAAATAGCGAGACCGCAAAGAGGCTAACGCCTCTTTGCGGTCGCTGCAAACGATTGCGGGTTTACCTCGCCTGGCACCGGATGCCGCCAGACCAACCCAGCCGCCATATCAGGCTAAACCGGGTCGCGGCATTGGCGACTGGACTTCACTATGGTCCGGCCCATTTTCTAATGGGCGGCCTACTTCTGCTCCACGGTTACCTTCACGATTTTCCCCGTGAACATGCTGGGAATTCCCGGCTTGTAGTCGGGCGACACATTGGTTTCCGAGTCGAGGCCCACGTCGGCGCCTTCGTCTCCGGAGAAGGCGTAGGGCTGCGTCTTCGGAATTTGCGCTTCGGCCACCTTCTTGCCGTTCACGCTCAGGATAGACTTGCCGCCCGTACCAGGTTTCGCTTCATCCGGAATAAACTCGTACCCGATCGTGTGCTTGCCTGCGGGCAGCACGGTGTCGCCGCCTATGTTTGTCCGTTCCAGCGCGAACCAATTGTACTCGTGATGGGGTTTGCCATCCTTCATGTAGAGCGACCAACCGCCAAAATATCCTGCCTGGGCGATAATGACGCCGTTGGTCATATCGTCTTTCAGTTCGACTTCGGCCTCGACCGTGTGATGGACGCCTTTCACATTAATAAACGCATTCTCCAGCATCCCCATCATGCCCGGATACACGGTAAGGGACTTGCGGCCGCCCAGGAGATCGGGGCGCCCGGCAATGGCCGGATTGAACCGCTCGGAGCGCCGGTCATCGAGGGGAAGTACGTGGTTGCGTTCCGCTTCCTGCAAGAACAGATCCTGTAGTTCCTTAAGTTTCTCGGGATTCTTCGAGGCCAAATTGTTTGCCTGTGTGAAATCTTCGTCAATGTTGTACAGTTCCCACGTGTCGTTCTCCAGGGCGGGAAGTGGGACCATCAGCCAGGGAATCGAATGGCGCGTGCAGGCCACCCATCCCTCATGGTAGATGCCGCGATTGCCGAACATCTCGAAATACTGCGTCGTCCGCGTATCGGCGGCTTCAGCATTGTCCGCGGAATACAACATGGACACGCCGTCCATCGGGCGCTGTTTCACGCCGTTCACCATCGTGGGTTGCGGAATCTGAGCCGCTTCGAGGGCCGTGGGCGCAACGTCGATGAGGTGATGGAACTGATCGCGGATCTCGTTCTTCGCCTTGATGCCCTTCGGCCAGTGCATTACCATGCCATTGCGCGTCCCGCCAAAGTGGCTGGCAACCTGCTTGGTCCACTGAAACGGCGTGTTGCCGGCCCAGGCCCAACCAATGGCGAAATGCGGAAATGTCGTCGGGTCGCCCCAGTTGTCGATATGTTCTATCATCTGGTCCGCACTTCCCACGATACCGTTCAACGCCATCATTTCGTTGTAGGTACCTTCGGGCCCGCCTTCGGCGCTCGAACCATTGTCGCCGAGAATGTAGAAGAAAAGCGTGTTGTCCAACTCGCCGATTGCTTCGAGCTGCGCAACCAGGCGGCCCACTTCGCTGTCGGTGTGTTCGGCGAATCCGGCGAAAGTCTCCATCTGCCGTTCAAAGAGGCGTTTTTGATCCGCGCTCATATCCTTCCAGGCCGGAATTTCTTTGGGCCGCGCCGTGAGTTTGGCATTTGCGGGAACGATACCAAGTTTCTTCTGCCGCTCGAAGGTCTCTTCGCGCAGCTTGTCCCAACCGCCGGAGAATTTGCCCTTATACTTGTCAATCCATTCCTTCGGCGCATGGTGTGGCGCGTGGGTTGCGCCCGTCGCAAAATACAGGTAGAACGGTTTATCCGGCGTCAGGGACTGCTGTGCGCTCACCCAGGCAATTGCTTTGTCCGTCATGTCGGTCGTGAAGTGATAGTTCGGGGTCGCCGGTGGTTCAACCCGCGTGACACCGTCGAAAATGGCAGGCGCCCACTGATTTGTTTCACCACCAATGAACCCATAGAATTTGTCAAAACCCGAACCCGTCGGCCAGCGGTCATAGGGGCCCGACACGGAAACTTCCCACGGGGGCGTCTCGTGATACTTGCCGAATGCGCCGGTGCTGTACCCGTTCTGGCGCAGAATCTCCGCGAGGGTGGTAATCGAACGCGGGCGAATGCCGGTATTCCCGGGATATGCCGTGGCAAGTTCCATGATGGCGCCCGCATTGTTTGCATGGTGGTTATGGCCCGTGAGCAGTGCTGTGCGCGAAGGACTGCAAAGCGCTGTGGTGTGAAAGCGATTATAGCGCAGTCCGCCCGCAGCCAATTTTTCCACGGTGGGCATGTTGACCGGGCCGCCGAAGGCGCTGCTGTGTCCAAAACCCATGTCGTCTATTAAGACGATTACCACGTTGGGGGCGCCTTCCGGCGCTTTCACTTCGAAACGCGGCGGTGCGGTCGCATTGCGCGCGTCCAGGATTGTCTGCGGTTGAGTCGGCGGCTCTTGAATTGGCAACGTGGTGCGGTCGACAGTCGCCATTGCAGTAGAGCTCGCGACCAACAAGAGCAACGTCGCCTGTAGAATTGCGCGCAGGAATTGAGTTCTCATGCTCTTCCCCTTTCCAGATGGTGCTAGTGACATCAACTATTCCAAGTTGAGCGAACTAGTACAAATGCTAAAGGAGGCACCCTGATCGTGTCAACAATAATTTACAAGCAGGGGGCCTGTGTAACATGGAATTGGCCGGCAAGCTGGTTTTCTGCCGGCGTTGCCAGATTGGATCAGTGTGTGTGCCTTGAACAACTGTGAAAGGAATGTGCGGTTTCACTTTGCGTTCTGTGCGGCTTTTTGCGGTCTGATATCCCCCTGACATCGCTGGCCCACCGGAGGGTCAAGGCACGAAGCGCAGCCAGCCCATTTCGGCGGGATCCTCCATACCATAGCCCAGGCGATTCACGGGGGGCGCGGGAGAAGCGGGGGCCCAAGTGTGGCTGACGGTCGCGGCAGCGGTTGGTTTGAGCTGCACGTTGATCCGCATGGGCCGCGCGGGAAAACGGGCCGGGTCGAACTCTCCATTGAACGCGGTGAAAGGAATGCGGAATCGGAAGGTTCGGATTCCGTTCGCCGCCGTGGTCTCGCTCTCCCATTGGTCGTTAAAGGCGTGCCACGCGAGCTGTGTGTTTCGGGTGCCCTGTTCATCCAGCTCAAAGGTGCGCCGGGGATAAATGTGGGCGGACTGGATATGCACGCTCGCGGACATCGGTGCCGCGCCATCGGTCTGGCGTAATTGGACGCTTACATAAAGCGACTCGGCATCACGCACGGCCCGCCACGATGCGGCGGGCTCGCCGGGCTCGAGCGCGGCAGCTTCCACTGGCAAAGCCTGCCACGCGGCGTCTTCACGCCATGCGGCGGCAAAGCCATCCGGTGCGGGCGAGCACGTGTACGCGAGTGGTTCGCCTGTCATGCCGGAGAGAGCCGGGAAGACCATTTCGTCCGCAGCCACCTCCGCTTCGGCCTCGACAAACTCCGTGTCGAGCAGCTCACGCAGCAGGTCGACACGCCACTGGAGCTTCGCGGGGAAGTATTTGTAGGCCTCCGCTTCGGAATGAAAACCGAGGAAGGGATTCGATTCGCAGAGCGCCGAGAGCGTCGCTCCGTTGCCGATTTCTTCCTCCACGATTTCGCGCAACGTTTTCAGGGTGGCGCTTCGCGTCTCCGCAGGGCCGTAAAGTAGTGTCTCCCGAAGGTCGTAGAAGCGGAGGATGTTGTAACTTGAACGAAACTGGATGCCCAGCGCCTGGGCCACGGAAAAGTCCATCATCCGATCCGGCTCGTTCGCATACTTCGGCTTCAACGTGGTGAGCAGTTCGAGTCCCTGGTTCCAGGTGTCGGAAAGGGCCTTGCAAAGTTGGAGTACTTCCGGGTAGGTGTGCGTCCCTGAAAAGGCCTCGCCAATGCGGTCGCCTGAGATGGGGTAGTCCACGCGCCACGTCGGCCCAAGCACGCGCTGTGCCGGTTTCAGGTGGAGCGGCCACACGACACCGTCCGTCACGGGGCCATAGAACTGAAACGCGTTGGACAGGGGATAGTTCTCGTAGGCTTTGGCAAACAGACGCCACGCCTCCACAACTTGAGGCACATCCGCCGCCGCCCAATCGCGGCGCGCCAAGTTCTGGAGAAATTCACCCTCGCTCACGCCCTCGGGCGCAAAGGGCAGCGCGCTGGAGGCGGCGCGGTTCATCATGGAGGGCAGATTACCGAAGTACCAGCACTGCATGACGGTCTCCACACCCAGGCCGCGCATCTCGCGGTACTTGCCGAAGAGCTGACCCGGTACGGGAATGAAGGGCACCGAAGCGACCTCGTGGGAGTTGCATGCCTGAATCTTCGCGGCCATCCCGGCGGCCTCGGGGTTTACGTTCGCCGCGACGCGCCGGAAGGAATCGCTTGGGCCCAGATAGGAGAGCCAGTAGTCGCTCGCGCGCCGCGCTTTGCCGAGCTGTTCCTTGCTGCCGCCGGACTCGAAGTTGAACTGGACCGTGACGCCGGGTGGGGTGTTTCGCACGAGGTCAAGCACCATTTCCGAATCACCATCGGGCACATAGAGCCAGGAGATGACGTTGGCGTCGGGCGCGGCCTCATGCACGCCCCGCTCCATGGCGCCGAGCGAAGCATTGAGCGTCTCCCAGGGCTTCTTATCGGCGCAGCGGGGGCAGTCCATGCGCCCTTCGGGGCCCTTGGCCTCGCTCAGGCACGTGGTGGGCGCTTCACCATAACTGAGGTTGATCAGACCACCGAGGCCGGGTACTTCGGAAAAGATGCTGTACAAAGCTTCGCGAAGGTAGGTCTGCGCCGTTTCGGAGGAGGGACAAAAGGTCTTGGCGTAGTTGCCCGTCACGGTGATGCCGCCAAGCTCCGGATAGGCCAGAATCAGGGGATCACCGGGCGTCATATAGATGGGCTCCAGGGTGAAGAGGTAGACCTGGATGCCGTAAAGACGGCACTTTCCCACCGTCTTGCGGAGCTTCTCCAGACGCTGTTCCCGGTCGGGACTGACGGGGATGTTGAGCGAGGTCTTGCGCAAGTCCTTCAGCTCGATGGTCAACCAGAGGGCATTCACGCCGTCACGGGCGAGGCGATTGAGATAGCCGTCCGGATAGTAGTCCACTTCGTCGAGCAGCTCGTCGCGATTCATGGGTGGGCGCTTGATGGGGCCAAAGAAGCAGCGCGAAATGCGTGTCTTGATAAAGGGCGCGCGCTGGATCTTCCCGATGGTCAGGAAGGGCCCGTCCGCGCGCAGCAGTTCATCTTCAAGAAAGTAGATGCCCCGGCGAATGCCCTCCGCATCGTTCGCCTGGATGCGGCATTCGTCCGTGCTGATTTCGAGGGTGAAGGATTCGGCTTCGGTGGTGGGGACCTGCTCCGTGATAATTCGGAAAGGGCCGCCCGCGGGGATGCCGACCGCATTGAAGAAGTTGCCAAGATCCTCGTAGGCTGTTTCAAGGAGCTGCTCGCCATCGGGGAAATTCGCTTCGACCCGAACGCCGCCCTGAAGGCTCGCCTCGCCGTCGGCTTTTGTGTCGCGGGTCCAGTGGGGATGCCAGGTTGCCGGCGCGGACAAGGTTTCTACAAATCTCCAGTCGGAATCGCCCGGACTGAGCGGAGCCTCCTGGGCTGATGTGGCGAGAGAGAAAACGAGCGAACAGAGCAGGATGAGGCGCATGGTTATCCTTTGGGCTTGGCTGACGACTCTAAGAAGTACTTCAGGTACGTTACCATTTCCGTCCCGCTCGAAACAGTGAGCGTGTGCAATCTAGACGCAGGCAGTAAGGACATCGGGAGCAATCACTGGCCGCAACCAAAGAACCCTCCCACAGAGTCACACAGATCGGCACAGATAAAACAAGGGTGCAGATCTGCTATTACCGCTAATAATGCCAGATAAATATAGTTGTGGGCTCCGGGTTGGAATTGGCTATACT
>JAEUWI010000035.1 GCA_016791475.1 Candidatus Hydrogenedentota bacterium | reverse complement strand
CGATGGGACCTCTTTTGGAAAGAATACTTGGCCCTACAGCACGCCGCTTGAGCGGTAGTATTAAAACTGCACCCTTTGTTTACAACGACACACTGGTGGAATCTCCTGTTTTTCAGTCGTACGTCTTGCGTGCGCTTCAGCAGATTACAGATGGTATTGAGCGATTGGGATTGCCCATAGATGTATCCATAACCAAGCCCCCATCGGATGAAAGTTTCTGGGTCAATCTTTTGGGAAAGGGTTACCCCGCTCCGAATCGCAATTTTCGATGGTGTATGGATCGCTTAAAGATTCGCCCCTCGTCTGAATTCATCGCGCAAAAAGCCCGAGAATTTGGGGAGGTCGTATTGGTGCTTGGAGTGAGGCGGGCCGAGTCGGCTGCTCGGCAGCAGCGAATCGATGCTTACTCTATTGCGAACGATCACGACCGACTAATACCCAGCACGGAAATCGATAACTGCTTCATATACCGCCCGATCAAAGACCTTTCCACAAGCCAAGTTTGGGAGTATCTTCGAGAGGTCCCATCCCCATGGGGAAGCAACGCCACGTTGTCTATGCTGGAGGTGTATCAAGATGCCGGGATGTGCAACGCCACTCAATCATGTGCATTAATGGATGAGACCGGGGTCGCCGACTCTAGCTCCATTTTGGCTCGGTTTGGCTGCTGGACCTGCACCGTCGTCAAGCGGGATCGTTCACTTGAGTCTTTAATCGATTCTGGATATCCCGAACTTCAATCCCTCGTTGACTACAGGAATCGGCTGCGAGACGTATCGGACACTCCAAAATTTCGAAGCAAAGTTCGGAGGAATGGAGCCCCCGGGCTAGGCCCCTTGACTTTCGAGGCGCGTGCAATGCTTCTTTCTGAATTGCTTAATCTGCAGGACAAGGTTGGGCTTGAGCTTATATCCCCTCTTGAGGTCCACCTCATACGAGAGCAGTGGGAAGTCGATAAGAGCGCAGCGGCGATACGAAGTGTACTTTAGAACAAGAAATGGGAGGACAAAGTTTTGAGAGAGCTTCCGTGCTTTACCGACCGAGAGGCGAAGAAGATAATTGACCATCTTTGTCAAGAATACAATGTCGATGTAATACTACTAAAAGATCTGTGCGAATTAATGCAGGAACACTCTGGATCCGGCAGGAGAGAGGGTGTCGTCGAGCAATTCAATAGCACGATAGATCGATTTATGTCTAGGACGACTGAGTCTTAACAGGGGGCTTGCATGTACCTTTCACGAATTAGGCTTCAAAACTGGCGCAGCTACGAAGATTCGACCTTTTCATTTCTCAAGCCAACCATGCGCAAGCCACTCTACTTAATTGGTGCGATGAATGGTCACGGCAAAACGAGCTTGTTGGTCGCCCTTTATTTAGGCATTTTTGGGCGATTTGGGCTTCGGCATTGCGACGGGTTCAGCTCCTTTACCGAGAGTCAAGAGCACTACAATAGTATTCTGCCAAAATTCCGTCGAAACAATGCGGACCCCAAAGATCCAACGGAGATTGAACTAGTATTCTCTCCCACGTTGAGGGCAAAAGGTGAGAGTGAGATTCGGGTGGTGCGCCGTTGGCACTTCAGCAGTAACCAGCGACTAAAACCCGGGAATGCCTCAGAGGAATTGCAGATATATGAAGCGGGCCAACTTGTCGGTACGAGCGCGAACATCGATACGGCGCACGATACGTTGGAGCGACTACTCTTCCCGGCTCATATAGCCCCCGCTTTTTTCTTCGATGGGGAACAAGCCCAGACGCTTATAAATACATCTACCAGCGCTTCCGATAGAAGCTCGAGTCTTACCAGAAGCGTTCAAGTGCTTTTTGGAACGAAGATAATCGATGAACTTAACAAGCAAATGCAGGAGTATGTTAGGACGACTCAGAGCAAAATAGGTGGAAAGAAGAAAGCGAGCGAAAAAGAGCAGCAGTTGCGTGATCTCGAGCAGAAACGAGATCAAATAAACGACATTATTGCTGGGCATGAGCGAAGCATGCAAGAACTCAGCGCTGAAAAAGAGCAATTGGAACGGGAACGGAACAACGCGGTCGAACAGCTCACTCTCAAAGGCTACAGAGGGAACGATCTGGCACAACTTTCTTCCGAGCTCGCCAACACCAAAAGCACAAAAGACACCGCAGAGAGTGCACTGAAACAGTGTCTCCAAAGTTTAGGTCTTTCACTCGCGGTATCACGCCTTCACTATGCGATTGAAAGACGATTGCAGGCGGAGGAGAAAAGAGAATCGTGGGAGGGCATAAAACTTGGAACAATCGAACGTGCCGGAAAAGTGCTTCAGGTCGCGATGCCGGAACCCCCAGAACAAGACGATCTCCTGGGACACCTTTCAACAGAGATACGAGAAAAAGTAAAGTCTCGATTTTCTGATGCTCTCACTCAGATCTATAACCCACCACCCTCAGAGTGCGCCGAGTCTTATATCCTCGGGCATGTTCGAGGCGACGTTCGCAGCCAGGTGATTGAAATGCTGCGAGAGGCCCATTCTTTCGGGGCGGACACGGTGAGATCCCGGGTTCGAAAGCTACAAGATGCTAACATAAGCTACAATGAGGCACGAATTCGCTTCGAGCGTGAGACTGACGCGCCCCAGGACCTTGAAGACCTTCGTCAGCTTATTAGTGACAATGAGTCACAGATTGGCGAGGCTATCAGGCGGATTGGCGGGTCGGAGAATGAGGTTAGAAAATACAAGAGTGATCTTCACACGATCAACGGTGAAATTAGAAGGCTTCGTGATGAGATAGCCACTATGGAACCAGAACAGAAACGTATTGCTATCGCGGACAGGGTTCGGATCTTGACGGGGGAATTGACAGACAAACTGCAGCCAATCGCACTGGGAAGATTGCAGGAACTTGTGACATCACATTTCACCACTATTGCGGACCCTCGTTATAGTGGTGGTCGCATATCCTTTCCAGAGGATGGTCAAACGTCGCCAATGTTTACATTTCGGAACAGTCGGCAGCAATCCATAGATAGCATGAGCGGCTTTGAAAGGCGAACTTTCGGTATCGCCTTTTCCTTGGCCCTTGCAGAGATGACGGGGCGACGGGTGCCGTTAGTAATTGATACGCCCCTCGGCAATGCGGATTCAGAGTATCGTCCACGGCTGATGAAAGCTCTTACAAAAGTCGATTTAGATCAAATAATCATCCTGACACATGATCAAGAAGTGACGGAGGATATTTTATCTGCCGTTGAAGTTAATGTATCGCAAAAGGTACTAGTAAAATTCGATCATGCCAAACAGTGCTCGGTTGTGCATGACAACACTTTTTTTGGTGAGTCCCATGAACCGAACAACTAGAGACGCCATAGCAAAGGCTGGATTCTACCCCACTCAAGCTGCTTTCAACTTCGAGGACGAATTGAGGACGCGACTGGGGTTGACGAATCGATATGATACCGCGCGGCTCTCGATCGGACGCTCCCTTGCGGTCCCCGATATACCGACACCACTTGAGCGAGATGAGACCAGAAATACAACTTCAATCCGGGGGGAAAATCTGTTTGGAAAAGAATTGGACTTATGGATCTCCGCCATAGTAATGGACAACGGCTTTCAAGAGTCGGTTTCGACCGACGATTTTCGGCAAGCGGTAGAAGCACATTGGGCTCGCGGGGCGAAGCTGCTGTCAGATTCGTGGGAAGCCAGTGACAAGAATGTCGAGGACTTTGTTACGGGGCTATCGATGCTGCTCCCGGCCGGGGCCACAACGTTCTCACCTCGAAATATTTCTATAAATAGCGCACGCCCCCAAGAAATCCGCATTCGCGTTGGTTCCGTTAGTGAATCGCTGCCTAGCTCTGAGAAGGTGGGATATGCCATTAATGGCAGTGGGGTCTCTCCTCACATCGCACTGATGGGCAAGACCCGCACTGGAAAGACCACGACGGGAATGCAGATAGTCGGGCAGATGGTCGACCAGGTTGAACTTCCGTTTCTTATCATTGACCCCAAAGGGGATTTTTTAGATTCTTCCGCTTTATTTCAGCGGCTTGGGGCTACACCGTCCAACTGCACAATTTTGGAAGTGGGAGAGCAGCCTATTCCGCTCGATTTTTTGCCTAAGGCAGAGTTTGGGAATGTCAATTTGACGAGTGAAGCTATGGTCTTGCGCGATAGCATCGCCCTAGCCTGCCGTGCTTCAGGAGATGTACAGCGGGACTCCTTGCGCGTAGCAATAGAACAAGTGCTAAGCAGAGGGCACAATCGAAACCTGGAGGCGATTCGAGATGCTTATGAGCTTGAACTAGTTGCAAGTGGCAAGAATAAGGATAGTATCGTAAGCCGTCTCAATGAAGTGACGAGTCTCAATTGCTTTTCGCCCAATATGTCCGCGGAGGATTTCTTCCGTCGGTCATGGGTGCTAAGTCTAAATCGTATCGGCTCCGAAGAGTTGAAGCGACTCATTATTCTTTTGGTTCTTGACGCACTGAAGTCGTATCTCCTAAGGCTGGAGGATGCCCCACTCGAATCCGGCTTTCGTGGCCTGAGGCATATACTCGTTATAGACGAAGCCCGGCGTATTCTCGCAGAAAAGAAATACCAGTCTCTTGTTGATATCATACGCCAAGGGGCATCGAAGGGCTCTGTCGTGATGCTATTGTCGCAAGATCCCAGCGATTTTGAAGGGCAAGCCGATGACTTCACCACACAACTTGGCGCAGTAATTTCATTCGCATGTGCACAAACGGAAAAGGGACTTAGAAAGCTACAGGGTGCCTATGGCCGCAAAGTTCAGCCACAAGAGTTTTCGGACACGACGCTCCCGAAAGGCGTAGCCTTCTGCAAATTGCCTGGCCGCCATGCGGAGAGGGTTCGTTGTTGGGAATAAGCGGTTCTTACTGGGCCATCATTTCGGCATATTGCGACCACCTGAAAAGGATTTCCACCGAGCGTTTAGTGTCCTTTTTCTCTCAGCAGACAGTTTACCCAACTTTTGGAGCAGGTAATCCCTAGTTACTGCATCTGCTTTGGTTTGTATTTTCGACGCTTCGTCGAGCCACAGCACCCCTTTGTATGGAGCTTCAGCTAGTTCAGTTGGGAGCTTGCTTGCAGCCAGCACGGCTTGTTCAAGGCTCATTTCGTGGGTGAGCTCTGAAATTATTTCCGTTACTATTTTGAGCCCCTGAGGACGAAATAGAATATGTCCCCCTTTTGCGTGTCGGTTTGCTCGAACAATCCCTTCAGAATTGTTCTTGGCTGCGAAATATCGACCCAATGGCTTGTTGTACTTTCCAAGCAGTTCGAAAAAGCCGGTGGCGGTATTGTAGTAGGCATCAAGTTCAACTTCAGAAGGGCGGTTCCAGCTTAGCGATTTTGTCGTGGCCCGTGGCTCGATCTTTCTGAAAACCAGTTTTAAAATATTGTACAAATTTCTTATTGTTATCCAAGATTTTGAGTCCCGAGACAGACTTGCAGAAGTAGTGATGGCGATTTGTCCTCTATTAAAGCTGGGGTGCTCTTCCACCAACCGTCGCGTGCAGATCGCCATGACATCATCCTCATCCAGCTGAATGATTTCGTTCTCTCGAACCGGCTTAGCCTTTTTGTTCAAGGTTGTAAATAACCGCCTGGTGCGCTGAACCCCGCGCACACTGGTCTTGTGGGATACAAAAATCACAGGTAACTCTTCGTTTACGAGGGCGGGATTCTTTACGATTGCGCGTTTGATGCCCGCGAGTCGATGCTGTCCGTCCAGTGCAAATAAGTGTTCGCCACCAGAAAGACTCAAGAAGCCCATCTTCCAGACATCCTGTGGCCTATAGTCTTCTATTGAAATCGCGTCATTCTTCGGTGTTATGTTTCCGAATTCGTACCACTGTGGGTCGCCACCGTATACCGCTACTACCATCGAAGAAAAGAATCTCTCCTTCACGCCATTGAGATACTCCGCAATGTCCACAGCCCGCTCACTCTCGTCGAGGGTTCTTTGGAGCAAGTCCGACAGCCCTTTGCTGCTGTGGATCTCCTTGGCGAATGAAATGCGATTACTCACGTCACCAAAATTCATGAGGCAGGTATAATAGATCCAATCCCCCATGCATCCGCGTAACGCTGGCATGTAATATCTCTTACTCATTAGACAAAAGCTCTCTTTCCTTCGCGAATCTCTGCGGAGAGGTCGTTCTCGTTCAGCGGCGGGATAAACACATCGTTTAATGATCGTTCCAGCTTCGAAAGGCTAACCCGCTGGTCTGGTATTGATGCGTAGTAAAAATAGAGATGCCTTTCATATTTGTTGAGCCAATCATAAAACTTCATTCGTTTCTTTTGCTTTTTCTCTGCCAAGTATTCGCGAAATCGCGTCCGAAGACAACGATCAGTCATTCCAATATATATCAGATACTGATGTGGTGGTCCTGGATGCTCGCAAGGTCGGACTATGAAGGCGTAGATTCCGCGCTCAGTGGGAACGTGGTGGGCTAGTGATTTGTCGAAAAAAGTGTCCTTCCACTCAAACTCTTTCGGAGTACGTACCGTGGATAGTGTGTCCCATTGTGTAGGTGAGAGCTGAAATTTGCGCTCATTCAAGCGCAGTAAGTCAGTCCTATTTCTAACGACATCTTCTGCCACAGGTTCCCCTTTTATCAGATTGTGTAATGTGCAGTGTTTCCGATGGGAAATATAGTAGCAAGTATTATAGTAGGATCCAAGAATACGGTCCCCACGTCCGCGGAGTGCCGCACATAAACGCGCAAATAACCAAGTAGTTTCAAATATGAAACAGGGGCGCGCAGCGCCTATTGCACTGCGCGCCCCGTGGGCACTCTATCTCGTATTCATCTCGACCCCGCGCCCCATCATCATCGCCTTACACCCCGACCTCCGTCTTGCTGCCCCTTCTCACTTCTTCTTTCTCGGGGAATTCCACTTCCTGCTGTTCGGGCAGGTGGGGTGCGACGTTGATTTCGCATTTGTCGCCGTCGCAGAAGAGGTCCTGGGCTTCGTCGGTGTTGAGGCTTTCGAAGTTGAGGGGCTTCAGTTTTTCCAGGGCGCCGAGGTAGGCCTCGCGGGTGATGGCCTGGTAGGGGGCCTGGGCGTAGTTGTGTTCCGTCAGCGGGAGGAAGCTGATGGATTTCAAGCGGGACTCGTAGAGCTCGAGGATGTAGGGGATGTCCTTGGCCTCTTGCGGGTGGAAGGTGATGGTGGCGCTGACCTGGTTGTCGGCCCAGTAGTATTGCATCTGGGCGACGTTTTCCACCTGCTCCCACACGGAGACGTCGGTCTTGGAGCGGTCGAAGAATTCTTCGTGGACGGGGAAGTACACGATGAGGGTGTTGTCGCCGTAGACGGATTCTTCGACGCGGTAGCCGGCCTTTTTGATGGGCTCGATGAGCGGGCTGGTCTTATCCACGCGGATGGTGCGGAAGTAGTATTCCGAGTGGGCGTAGTGGATGCCGGGGGTGACGCCGGGCAGCAGGGAGACGGTGCCGCTGGGCTTCACGCTGGTCTTTTTCACGCTCTCGGGTATGCACAGCCAGGAGGAGTAGATCTTGTCGAGCTTGCCGATGTATTCATAGCCCAGGTCGCACCAGCGGAAGTGTTCGCGGCGGCCGTGGCGCTGGAAGCTTTCGACGATGCCGCTCTGGCTGAGGCCGATGCGGCGGTTGCGCAGCATGATGGCGTTGGTGCGCTCGTTGTGCGTGGGGATTAGGGTCACGGTCTTGGCGTAGAGGTAGGCGAACTTGAGGGTGCGCTTGTACTCTTCGAGGGTGGCGTGGCGGCTGGGGAAGGTCTCCACGAGGTTGCAGATCTCGTAGCTTTCCAGGCTCTGCTCGGCGCAGGGGTTGGTGCCGGCGATCTTGGCGTCGGCCCAGGTGGGGCTGTCTTTCATGCGACCGTAGGCGCGGGCGGTCTCTTTCCAGAAGTAGCCGGGCTCGCCGTTTTTCGCGGTCTGGGCGCCCACTTTGGTGTAGTCCATGCCTTCGACGGCGCTTACGCTGTTGTTGGAGGCCCAGCGCCAGGCGGTGAGCTTGTCGCCGTGGAGCTTGGGATCTTTCAGCTTGAGGTATTCGCCGTCGTTCGGATCGCCCAGGGCCAGCTCCGCCGTGCGGCGCACGCCGCCGGACACCACGCACTTGCCGATGACGTTCATCAGATCGGTGATGTCGGTGGAGGAGATGGCATGGCCCGCGCGCGGTCCAAGGATCTTCTTAATGTTCTCAATGCACTCGATGATCGGTCCGGGTCCGGGGGCGATGCCGCCGAAGGTCTTGATGGGCGAACCCATGGGGCGGATCTTGCTGTAGTCGATGTGGGCCGGGCTCTTCCCGCGGCCGGCATAGGCGTTGAGCACGGCGCGGATGAGGTCGCACCAGCCTTCTTTGGAGTCTTCCACCACGTGGGTGTACTCGGCGATCTGGGGATCCTGAATGGTGAGCTGTCCGGCGCCCTTGGTGTCAAAGGCCACGCCCACGCCGAGCATGGACATATCCATGAGGAAGCAGAACGGCTCGGCGAAGTCGGTGTCGATCTCTTCGGTGGACACGAAGGCGCAGTTGTTCAGCGCCGCGGATCCGCGGATGTAGATATAGTCCGAGCCCATCATCCACAGGCCGCGGCCGGGGGGCAGGAACTTGAAGTCCCACATGAGCTTGAACATTTCCTGGGCGGAGCGCTGGGCCTTGTCCGGCTTCCAGGGCAGCTTCAGGGCATGGCAGTGGTTCATCTGGATGGTGTAGCAGCCTTCGACAACGCGACGGAGCGTTTCCCAGTATTCCTCGGTGCGCTTCTGCTCCGCATCGATCACGCGGGCATAGGTGCGCTTGAAGGTGATGTAGCCCAGGGGGCCCCAATCGGGCTGTTGACCCCGATACTGGGCGAGGAATCCCTCGGCCAGCTTAAAATACGATTTGACCTGAAACATGACTCCCGTCTCCGATGTTGAATGTCCCGTATACATGACGCGTTTCTCCTCGGCGTGTTCCGCTTCGCCGTTATCCACTACTCGACCTCGCGCGAGTCCCTTACCCCGGGCCTTCAAGCGCGCATTCAATTTGAATCACAGGCGAGACGCCTGTGCCACATTCCTTTTCAAACCACAGCCGAGACGGCCGTGCCGCATTCTATTGCTAAATTTTCCGGTGGGCCGTCTTGATCCAGGGCAGCCCGTCTACCATCTCCGTCTCATAATCGCCCAACAGGTTGGGGTAGCGATCCTTCACTACGTTGAAGACCTCCGCGAAGAGATAGCGAATCTCCTCTTCCGCGTGGGGGTCCGTGCGGTTTTCCAGCACATGCCGCAGCGTGCGGAAGTTGCACGACCAGCCAATCGTCGTCGCCAGGCCGATGGGGGCCACGCGGCGGAAGGCGGAGGTCAGCTTCTTCTTCACCGCGAACTTCTCTTCGTGGTCAATGTCATAGACCGTGGCCAGGGTCCGCTGGAGTTCTTCGAGCTGCTCCATGGTCTTCACGAAAATGGCCATGCCCTCGTCGTTCTCCTCGATGCACATGGGCACATAGGCCGAGAGGTTGTCGAGGCGCACAAAGCGGAGGGACTCCTGGCTCATGGCGGTGCCCGCGCGGTGGCGCACCAGCTCGTGGGTCACCACCCGGCTCACATCGGAAAAGATGAAATTGAGCACGGGATGCTCCACCACGCTGCCGTGGCCCACATTGATGATGTTGCTCAGGTAGGTCGCGTTGCCCTCGCGCACCCGGGTCACGTTCGGGTTCATGCCGGGCTCGAAGGAGCGGTAGCACAGGCGGCCCATCACCTCGGCAAGTTTCTCGGAATCGCTCGGCGCGTCGGTCTTCCACTTGGTCGCGCCCACGTGTTCCAGGTAGTCCTGGAGCCCCTGTTCTATGATGCGGGTTTCACCGACGAGGAATACTTTAGGCTTGACGAACTTCACGAGATTTCACTTTCCACACTATTCACACTTCATCGCGGAGACACAGGACTCCATCGGCAGAAGTGATACATTTTTTGACCAGGATTTTTCGGGCAGTGCGGCCCCAAGACTACCGGGCCACACCGAAAGGATAAGCCGCATTATAGGCCCTTGATCCGGCATTGTAAAGCCCTTTTTTGGTGCAGGGGTTATTCTGGATTTGCACGGTTTTCTCATGCACAAGGCCTATCCGAAGCTACAAAATATGGTAGCCATCTGGGAAAAGTATACAACATATAGTTGATTTTGTATAGTGTTTGAAAATGATACACCGCTCAGTCCGGCACCCTTTTTTTCGCCCGAATTCCCCCCCGGAAATCGCCCTGGAGGGCCCCGAAAACCCTGTATTCACAAGGCTTCCCACGCTCCGTGGCGGGTGCTGGGACGCCGTTGAGCCCCCTGCCGGGGCCCAGTCAGAAATTTGACGATAGGCCTACTGTTGGTAGTGGTGGTGCGCGGCCACACCGCTACCCAGTGGGGTTGGTGAGCCGGTGGCTGCGTGGGGCAAGCACAATATATTGTAGATCGGCCTATGGTGTTCTCAGGGTCCTACCATTTGTTGTGGTGTGTGGAAAAATGGTGGAAAAGCTAGGGCGGAGGCGTGGTCACCCCGCAGGATGCCCAAAACGGCTCTTCGAGCACCTTTCGGAAAAAAATAGGGTCGAAGGTGATCCATGACGCGGAATTTTCGGGAATCCGCCGTCCGAAATTCGATATCATAGGGCGAGAACCTGAAGAATCTCCGGTCCAGGCGACCCTTGGCGTCGCGTGCGACCGGCGCATCCGAAAAGGCGAAGCCCCACACCCATGCGCGCGTACCTGAAGTCGCACCGACCCTATTTTGGCCTCTTTACCGTTTGGGCTCTCCTCGCGGGTCTCATCATCGCGACCACCGAGCAGCCCGATCTCCATCTCACGTTCAACAATGTGAATGTCGCCGGTTGGGACTCCTTTTTTGTGTACGCCAACTATCTTGGCGAGGGGTACTTCGCTTATGGGCTGGCCATTGCGCTCTGCTTCGTGCGTTTTCGCTGGGGGGCCTCGGTCTTTCTCGCCTGCCTGATCGCCGGGCTCACGAGCCAATTGCTCAAGCAGCAGGTCTTCGGCCCCGTGCCCCGGCCCGCCGCGTTTTTCGGCGAGCCCACACCCCTCTACCTGGTGCCGGGCGTGGACCTGCACAGTTTCTATTCCTTTCCCTCGGGCCACAGCGCCATAGCGTTTGCCCTGGCCACGGCGCTCATGCTGCTTACCCCCTGGCGGACGCTCCGCGCGGTGCTGTTTTTCCTGGCGCTGCTCGGGGCCTACAGCCGGGTGTATTTGTCCCAGCACTTTTTTGAAGACATCTACGCGGGCTCGTTTGTTGGCCTGATCGCGGCCCTGATAGCCCACCGGCTCGTGGTCGTGCGGCGGCCGAAGGTGGTGGTGCCAGAGACGACCGAGAAAGCAGGAGCAGCGCCCGTGCTTTGATGGGGCGTCTGGGACCAATCGGTCTTATGAAACAATGACCCATACGGACCCATACGACCCATACGACCCATACGACCCATAAGACCCATAAGACCCATAAGACCCATAAGACCCATAAGACCCATAAGACCCATTCCCCAACCCCAAACGAAAGCCCAGGCCACCATGACCGATCCCCTTCTTCGCGCCATCAGCTTCGCCGGGCTCTTTGTGCTCGTGGGTCTGGCCTGGGCCCTCTCGGAAAATCGCCGCGCGGTGCCCTGGCGGCTGGTGGCCTGGGGCATGGGCCTCCAGTTCGCCCTGGGCCTGCTGGTCATGCACACGCAGGCGGGCGAGAAGTTCTTCGATGGGGTGCGGAAGGGCTTCGACATCATCACCGAGGCCAGCGCGGCGGGCGGCAGCTTCGTCTTCGGAAATCTCAGCGAGATTTTCTTTGTGGAACGCGTGGGCTTCGGTCCCGATGGCGCGCCCCAGTCCGAAGGCCCCGCGATCATCACCGCGGTTATCGCCTTTCAGGTGCTCCCGGTCATCATCTTCGTGTCCGCACTGTCGGCAATCCTGCTCCACCTCGGCGTGGTGCAGTGGGTGATTCGGGGTATCGCCTGGGTGATGCGGCGCACGCTGAAGACCTCCGGCGCGGAGACCTTCGCGGCGGCGCTGCTGGTATTTCTCGGCATCGAATCCGTGAGCGCTCTCGGCAGCCACCTCAAAGGTATGACCCGCTCCGAGATCTTCACCATCATGACCGCGTTCCTCGCCACCATCGCGGCCAGCGTCATGGTGGCCTATGCGGGCTTCGGCGCGGAGCCGGGGCATCTCCTCGCCGCTTCGCTCATGAGCGCGCCCGCCGCCCTGGTCATGGCGAAAATCATGATTCCCGAGCTCGGCACGCCCAAAACCATGGGCAACGAGAAGATCGTCCTGCCGGTGGAGAGTGAAAACATATTCGACGCCGCCGCGCGGGGCGCCCACACGGGCGTGGCCATGGCGCTGAATGTGGCCGCCATGCTTATCGTCTTTGTAGGGCTCATCTTCCTGCTCGATCTGGCCGTGGTGCGGGTGACCGGCCTCACCACCACGGAAATCATGGGCTGGGCCTTCCGTCCCTTCGCCTTCATAATGGGCGTGCCCCTGGGCGACCTCGGGGCCGTCTCCGAACTGCTTGCCACCAAATCGGTCTTCAACGAGTTCCTGGCTTACGAAAAGATGAAACCCATGATCGAATCCGGCGCGCTCTCCGAGCGTTCGCGCATGATCGCCACCTACGCCCTCTGCGGCTTCGCCAATCCCGGCAGCCTCGGTATTCTCATCGGCGGGCTCGACGGCCTCATGCCCGAGCGCCGCGCCGAAGTCGCCGCCATGAGCGTGAAAGCCTTCGCCGCCGGCACCCTGGCCTGCTTCTGCACCGCCTGCGTAGCGGGAGTCCTCGGATGAGCCACCCCGCGCGCATACTCACCATTGCCGGCAGCGACTCCAGCGGCGGCGCGGGCATCCAGGCCGACCTCAAGACCATCCTCGCCCTCGGCGGCTACGGCATGTCGGCCATCACCGCCATCACCGCGCAAAACACCCTCGGCGTCACCGGCGTCCAGGGCATCGATCCCGAAATGGTCGCCAAGCAAATCGAGGCCGTGCTGGTCGATCCCGGTGTCGACGCCATCAAGACCGGCATGCTTCTCAACCGTGAGATCATCGAGGCCATCGCCGATGTGCTCGACAGCCACCCCGCGATTCCCCTCGTGCTCGATCCCGTCATGGTGGCCACCAGCGGCGCCCGCCTCATCGACGAAGACGCGCAGGAGCTTGTCATCACGCGGCTGCTCCGCCACGCCACCGTGATCACCCCCAACTTGCCCGAGGCCGACGCGTTGACGGGATTGCGCATCACCGATCAACAGAGCCTCGAAGCCGCCGGATGCATCATCCGCGATCTCGGTGCGAAGAACGTACTCATCAAAGGCGGCCACGGCACGGACGACGAGGTGGTGGACTGGCTTTATGACGGCGTCGAATGGACCGCGTTCCGGGCACCAAGAATTCACACCACGGGAGGCCACGGGACGGGCTGCACCCTCGCCTCCGCCATCGCCACGCGCCTGGGCCAGGGCATGAATCTGAAAGCAGCCATCGAAAGCGCCAAGACTTACCTCAACGGCGCGCTGGAACAAGCCTGGCCCGGATTCGGCAAAGGAAGTGGCCCGCTGAACCACGGCTGGGGAATGGGGAAGCAACCCGGCGGGGAATGGTTTCACTGAAGGGATGGGGAGCGCGGTCCCACGCAAGCCCTGATTCCCCAATCCCGTCTCGAAAGCTTCAACCCGACACCAATCCTCTGGTCCTTATCAACAGTAACATAGTACGGACAGCTTCCGCTGCAAGACAGGTCCATAGCGATAATGTAATTTATTATTGACAACTTATGGTCCTCGGGTGTATTAATGATAGGGAGTTGGGCGGCGCGAGTTCGTGCTATCTCGCCGTTCCGTCTCTCTCAGATTGGAGCTTCATTTCGGGCTGCGCGAAGCCTTCCAATCACATCGCAATACGGTTGTGATATTCGTCGGGGTGGGAAATCACAGCCGCGCAATCAGGCGTGATCTGCCGGGTTTTTTCGCATACGCCTCACCTCGAAGAGGAACACTTTTGTGAAACTTCGCACCAAGATTCTCTCCCTGACAGGAATGGCCGTCCTGGTCTCCACAATCGTCTCCATCTCGACGGTTTACGTCCGAAGCGGTCCAATGCAGGCCGAAGTCGTGACCGAGTTGAATAAACTGGGTCAGGATGAAGTCACCCAGGTCGCGCGCAACGTATGGCTGATGTGTCGCGTTCAGCACGAGAATCTGCTCCAGAAGCTGGAGAGCGACCTCGACATGGCGAAGGAGCTGTTGGATGCGTCCGGCGGTGTCCATCTGAGCACAGAGACCGCTACCTGGCAGGTCGACGGACGGCCCGTGACGCTTCCCAAGATGATGATCGGCGAAAGCTGGTTTGGACAAGTTAGCAGTCCGGCAAGTCCCACGCCGGTTTTGGACGATCTCGTGGCGGCGACGAATGGTGCGGTGGCCATCTTCCAGACACTCAACGAGGCGGGCGATCTTGTTCGCGTGGCGACCACCGTGTTGGGTCCGGACGGGAAGCGCGCCCTTGGCACTACCATTCCCATGGTCAAGGACGACGGGACACCCCATCCCGTTGCCACGGCCCTCAAGGCGGGCCAGCATTATTTTGGTCAGACCTACATTCAGGGCGAGGCCTATATAGCGGGCTATGAGCCCCTGCTGGACGGGACCACCGTGATCGGCGCTCTGGGCGTCGCCTTCAAGCAGGAAAGCGTAAAAGCGATCCGCGAAGGCATCATGGACATCGTAGTCGGCAAGACCGGCTACGTGTTTGTTCTCGGCGGGAAAGACGAGGACCGTGGCCACTACATAATCTCCGCCAAGGGCAAGCGCGACGGGGAGAATGTGCTGGAGGCGAAAGACGATTCGGGAAGGGAGTTCATCAAGTCCATCGTGGACAAAGCCGTGGCCCTGAAGGAAGACGGTACCGGGGCAATACCCGTTGACTACGAGACTTATCCCTGGAAGAACGAAGGAGAGTCCGTGGCCCGGGAGAAGCTGGCGGCCATTGCCTATTTCGAGCCTTGGGACTGGGCCATCGGTGCGAGCACCTACAAAGACGACTATCTCGACGCGATAGGCAACGTGGAGGGGGCCGTGAACGGCATGATCGGCTACACGTCCGCGTTTGCAGCGGCGATTTTCACGCTCGTGATGATTGGGGCCCTGCTTCTCTCCACACGGATCTCCCGCCCTCTTGCGGCGGCCGCCGCCATGCTCAAAGATATCGCTCAGGGCGAAGGCGACCTGACACGCCGCCTCGAAATCCAAACGAAGGACGAAGTGGGCGAAATGGCCCTATGGTTCGACACCTTCATCGCCAAACTCCAGGGTATCGTCGGCAATATCGCCGGCAACTCCCAGAGCCTTGCCGGCGCCTCGGAAGAGCTGTCCTCGATCGCCCAGGCCCTGGCCGATAATATGGCGACCATGACGGGAGAGGCCGCGAGCGCCGCCGCCGCGACGGAAGAGGCTTCCGCGAACATCGGCAACGTGGCCGCCGGTGTGGAGGAGAGTAGCGCCAATTCCAACACGGTGGCGACGGCCGCGGAGGAAGTCTCCGCAAACCTGAACAACGTGGGGGCCGCCGTGGAGCAAATGTCTTCCAGCATTGGCACCATATCCTCCGCCACCGACGAGATGAACAACTCCATCAACAGCGTGGCGGCCGCCATCGAAGAGATGACCGCCTCATTGTCGGAAGTGGCGAAAAACGCGGGCCAGGCCGCCCAGGTGGCCAACAGCGCGGCGGGCCGGGCGGACAAGACCGCCAGCATCGTAAACGAACTCGGGGCCTCGGCCGATGAAATCGGAAAGGTGGTGGATGTAATCAAGGGCATCGCCTCCCAGACCAACCTCCTCGCCTTGAACGCGACCATCGAGGCCGCCTCGGCGGGTGAAGCCGGCAAGGGCTTTACCGTCGTGGCCAGCGAGGTGAAAGAGCTCGCGAAGCAGACGTCGCGCGCGACGGAGGATATACGCATCCAGATCGGGGCCATGCAGTCTACGGCCCGACAGGCGGTGGTGGCCATCGCCGAAATCACCGAGATCATCCGCGAGATCGACGGAATCTCCAACAGTATCGCCGCCGCCGTGGAAGAGCAGTCGGCCACCACCTGCGAGATTTCCAACAACGTCGCGGGTACCGCGCGAAGTGCGAGCGAGGTGGCCCGGAGCGTTCAGGAGACGGCGACTGGCGCCAACGAAGTCTCCCGAAATGTTCAAGAAGCGATCAACGGAGGCAACGAGATCTCGCGTAATATCGGCGAGCTCGCATCGGGATCGTCCGTCGTCGCCCAAAACGCGACCGAGGCCGCCGTGGGAATGAATTCCGTGGCGGAAAACGTTGCCAACGTGCTGCTGGCAGCCAAGCAGGCGGATCAGGCCGCGCGGGATACCCGCGAGTCCGCGTCCAGCCTGGCGACACTGGCCTCTGAGCTGAATTCGCTGGTGGAGCAATTCAAGATATAAGTGGCGATTTCGTCGAATCAGGAGCGGCGCAGCCGTGGGAGCTCTTAGGTTATGAAATTTTTCGCGGTTTTTCTCGTGGTGGTTCTTGTTGTTTCCAGCGTTCACTGTACGGCCGCTGCGGAGGATCAAACCGAAGCCCAATTGAAGTTGCTCCAGCAGCAGGTTGCTCAACAGGCCGCCCTCATTGAGGCGCTTCAGGACCGACTGGACGACCTGGAAAAGGCGCAAGAGACCCCGGCGGCCCCGGTGCCCACCGCGCCTGCGGCGGCCAGCGCGACCGAACCGGCAACCGTGGCCCCCGAGAAGCCCGCCCTTCGGGGCCGCTACCCCATGGAACTCTACGGTTACGTCAAGATCGACGCCGCCCACGACTCCGCCGGCACAACCAACGGCAACACCATGCGATGGGTTGATCCCGAAAACGTCGGCCGGGACGACGATCAGTTTGCCCTCACCGCACGCCAGACCCGCCTCGGCCTGAAGATCTTCGGTCCCGAGTCTTTCGGCGCGGAAACCGAAGGGCGCGTTGAGGTAGATTTCTACGGAGACGGCACCGAAAACAACCCCGAGCTCCGGATGCGCTACGCCTATGTTTCCATGGACTGGCCCGAGGACAATACACAACTTCTCTTCGGCCAGACCTGGGACCTGATCTCCCCCCTGATCCCACGTACCTTGAACTTCACCAACCTGTGGTGGACCGGCAACAGCGGCTTCCGTCGGCCCCAGATCCGCGCCACCAAGACCTTCGGAATCGGCGAGAAAGGCAACCTGGAACTGGCCCTCGCGCTCACGCGAAACATCGGCGATGTGAACACACGCGCCTTCGGCGAGGACACGGGGGCCGACACCGGTTTCCCCAGTATTCAGGGTCGCGCAGTTTACTATCTCGACGGGCCCATCGGGCGCGAGACTACTCTGGGCATATCCGGGCACTTCGGACAGGAAGAATTCGACTTCACCAACTTCACGGGCGGAAGCTGGCGGAGCCAGACCGTGGATTCCTGGTCGGTCCACGCCGAATCCATCTACGCCCTGACCCCAAAGCTCCTGCTCACCGGTGAAGTCTTCACCGGCGCCAATATGGACGCCTACACGGCAGGCATCGGCCAGGGTGTTGTTGTCGTACCTTTTGACGACGGACGTTTCAACTACGCCCGCGAGATACGCACCCGGGGCGGCTGGGCGAGCTTGGAGATAGGCCCCTACGGCAAATGGCGCTACACGCTCGGCGGCGGCATGGAGGATCCGGACGACAGCGACCTGCTGCCCGGCGCCCGATCCAAGAATGTCGGCTTCTACGGCAACGCCCTCTATGCCTTCAGCGAAAACATCGAACTCGGCGTGGAGTTGGCCCACTGGCGCACCAGCTATCTCCAGCGCGACGACGCGAGCAACCTGCGCCTGCAAACCTCCGCTACTTTCAAGTTCTAAGGAGCGTCGTAAAGCGCCGCTCGAGTTTCCCGGCGGGTCGTAGCGCGAGTGTACCGTTCATGCGCTGTCGCCCTTGTTGGCCGGTGCCCCGGAAAAACGCGGGACGGTCCCAAACGCGCAGTGGGGATTTTCCGTGCGAGATGGCGACTGGGTACGGGATTTCGCGGCCCTCTCAGCACCCTTACGTTTGGGACGGTCCCGTACGGGCCGCTACGACTTCTTTGGGCTCCATATACGCTTCATTCCGTTTGCGCCAATTCACCATTGCCATGACAGCCATCCACACCAGGACGCCGCAGAAGGCCGCGAGGTATACGGTGGTCGCGAGACTCTCGCGGAGTGGGTGTCCGTTCACGAGCTGATTGGGAACGAAGAAGGTTGGCATGAGAAAGAGATTGCCCGCGTACCCGAGCGATCGGAGGCGATAGAGCTTGCGGTCCGCAATGGCGCGGGGTATGGAGACCAGACGGATGTAAACGAAGGGCGCAAGCAAGGCGATGTACAGCAACCCTCCGAGCCACACGCTCTCAGTCCATCCGTTCTTCTCAACGGCCATCCACATCCACGAGGGCAGTAGCAACATCATACAAAGCGGGAGAAATCGTCCGCCCCAGTTCTTGAACTCACGTTCCGGTGAAGCATTCGCCGAGTGTAGCGTGGAGAAGAAAAAATAGACCACCAGGCTGCAAATCGGGTAGAGCATGGCTGACTTCAATAGCGCGGGAGTTCCCGCAAAGCCCGCCGCGAGCGAAGTGCCGCGCCAGACCCATCCGTAGGACTCACCGAAGAACGTGGCACGAGCCAGTATATCGGTTGCGAGACTTTCACGCTGCGCGGCTCCCCCCGAGATAAGAAACAACGGTGCCGGGATGCTGCCCATCGCGATGTACAGCGCCATCCATCCACCCACGCAACCTATCGCCGTGCTCGGACGGCGAAGGTCCGCGCCGCACCACCATAACCACGCGACACACAGGCCGCATTGAACCATCCAGGCCGCGATGGCCACCTGCGTTGCGGTGGGCGCGAAGGCCGCAACATCCGGCGACAGGGTGTGAAACGGCTCCAGTTCAAAACTCGGCGTGAAGGGAATGGCCGCGAACAGGATCGCCCCGCAACGCAGGAAGTCCCACTTCGACCACCGGTAAAACCACGGCCGCTTACCCGCCTCCAGGCGCTTGCGCCAGTGAATGAAGGTCAGCGCGACGCCCATCGGAAGGACGGGTACCATCGCGTGGAACAAAAGGAACGTGGCGGGTGGAATCAACGCGCCGTCCGTGGCGCCATGTTCCAGCAAATACAGCGCCAACCCCTGAAACGGCAGCGCCAGCAACGTGCACAGCCAGGTCACGGCCAGCGTGATGATACACGCCGCACCGATCAGACGCCCCAGCGCCAACGTCGCCGCCGCCTCATGAACCTCGGCGAACATCGAGCGGAGCACCTTCGCATCCCCAAAGTGCTCCCGCACGAGAATAAAGGCATCCTCATCCGAGATCCGCTCCTCGCCGCTCTTGTAGGCCAGCAGCTTGTCCTCGATGTGGCCGTAGAGCTCTTCCTGGATCTCCGGGTCCAGGTCGTGGGCCACGGTGATCTTGCGGGCGAGTTCGCGGGCTTTTCTGCTCACAGTGTCTGGTAATTCACCCGTCATGATGAGCTGCTCACGATTTCATCCGTGCGGCCCGCGCGGGCAAACTCTCGCCTCATCGCAAGCAAGCAAACTAACAGCAGAGTGATCACAGCTGCAGCAGTGCCCAATACTTGAAAAAGGGAGAGGGCCGTCGAGAACGATTCCCATCCAACTAGCCGTATGGAGGCATTCACGAGTGTGGGTCCGATCATAAACTCGAAATGCTTCAAGTAAATGCTGTCGGGTGAGTCTACGGGGGCCGCTGTAAGATTGAATGCAAGAGGAAAAACATTCTTTGACGAAAAGAGCAAGGCCCAATACTGTCCTGCCGCAACGCCGAACATAGTATGTGAGTTGCTCCAAGTCCACCAAAGCCAGACGAGCAAATGTGAAAGAAGAATCTGAGTGGGCAAGACGAAGTTCCAAGGAAGCGCCGTCTCTGGCACGCCACTTATATCAACCGAAGGGATACAGAAGTACACCGCCACCACCAACCACAGAGAAGCAAGAATTCGACTCATGGGCCAGTCCTGATACCAGACCGGCCGGGCAGCTCTTTCACGACGACTCGAGTAGAGAAGTATCAGGAGAATCGCAAGTAACTCCAAATTCAATACAGCCCAATCTGCGTACGTTCCATCCAGGATGGGATGTGCGATAAGTGTCGGCATAGAGAGAACTCGAACCAGCCTAACAATCGCATGTATTCCAACCGTAACCACCACAAGCGCAGAGACTCGTCGCGCCAGACCGATCTGCACCGCTCCCGCGTGTACTTCCTGCATCAAACCGCGAATCACCTTCGCGTCCCCAAAATGCTCCCGCACGAGAATGAACGCATCCTCGTCCGTTACCCGCTCCTCGCCGCTCGTGTACGCCAGCAGCTTGTCCTCGATATGGCCGTAGAGCTCTTCCTGAATCTCCGAGTCGAGGTCGTGGGCCACGGTGATCTTGCGGGCGAGTTCGCGGGCTTTTTGCCGGGTCTTATTGTCGAGTTTACCGCTCATAACTCTTTATGCCTTTCCCGATCTTCTCTCGAGACTACTGAAAGACTGTGGCACAGTCGTCCCGGCTGAGTTTTTCGTTGCGAGTTCAGAATGCTCGCCCGTTCATCGGACAGCGGGCGCGTGCTTCCCAACCGTTGCGACGATGTGCCGAGCAATTGAAAACAAACTAGTCACAAAAAGACATCCAGCGATCACAGGAATGCTGGGAGACATACTCGACATGGTAAACCAGGTACCGACGAATGAGGTGGATACGCTCAGAGGGACGTGCCCAACATGAGCAATCGTTTCATCGAGCGGCCCTCCTTCACCGAGATGCAGCAAAACCTTCGCAGGGTACATTGAACCCAAGAGCGAATAGGCCGCCCAGGATAGTCCGATGACAACGTTTTTCGTAAGTGTGCGCGATCCGGAATCGGCCCACCAGAACCAAATGGCGCACCACAGCATCTGCGTGCAGATCATTGTACTCGCCATCAACCCCAAGCTGGTTCGAGAAGGCTCAAAGCCAAGCTCATCTATCGACACGGAAATACTAACTGCGGGTATAAGCCAACTCATGGCGACGGCAACGATCAGCCACGAAGTCATACGAGGTAGAGACCAGCGAACAAACCAGAGTTCGCGTTCCGACCGTTCAGCTTGCTTCCAGCGCCGTAGGACAAAAGCCAAGGTGCCGAGGGCCGTAATCTCGAATATAAGAAGGCTGGAGAGAATGCAGAATAGAACACCGGCACCCGATTCATACAAGCCTGCCGCCGCGATAGAAAGTTCACGGGCAAGGGAGAAGCCGACGCGAACCGAACATGCAACCAATGTCAAGGCCAGCACTTTCCGCATCAAGCTTGCTTGGAACGCACCAGCATGCACGCCGCGCAATAATCCGCGAATCACCTTCGCGTCCCCAAAGTGCTCCCGCACGAGAATAAACGCATCCTCATCTGATACCAGCTCCTCGCCGCTTTTGTAGGCCAGCAGCTTGTCCTCGATGTGGCCGTAGAGTTCTTCCTGGATCTCCGGGTCGAGGTCGTGGGCCACGGTGATCTTGCGGGCGAGTTCGCGGGCTTTTTGTTGGGTGTCGTCGTTCAGTGGGGTGTTCATGTTGCCGCCCTTTGGGGTTTGCCGTTGTGCCGTAGTCTCGTTTTCGTGTCTCTTCGCTTGCGAATACGCTGTAGTTCTGAAAGAGAATGTGCAAGGCTGGGAGCGCAGGCGTCCCGCCTGCATCGCGCCTTCGGCGCGAATACTAAGGTGCGGGGTGCTGAATCCCCACGGAGTACACTCCCGAACGAAAAAGCTACTTCTCCCATGGGCAGGCGGGGACGCCTGCGCTCCCAGCTTTGCCAATCCCCCACGAGCGTAGTAGTGATTCGGTGAAAGTGGTAGACATGTAAACAATGAATTGCAGATTGACGCATTACTGAACACGGTCCAGTGCCCTTCGGCATTAAAGCGGGCTTTGCCTTGGACATGAATGTCCAAGATCCTCTTCTTCCCTCACCCATGGCCGCCGTCCCCCAGCGCGGTGATGAGCTTGTGGAAGCCGCTCCATTCTTTGGTGCCCTCGGCGAGGCCCTCGCGGCCTTCCGCGGTGATGTAGTAATACTTCCGCTTGCGGCCCGTGTCGGCGTCTTGCCATTGGGTGCGGACGAGGCCCTCTTTCTCCAGCTTGTGGAGGATGGGGTAGACGGTGCCCTCCTGCCAGGTGAAGAGCCCCTCGCCCTCCTGGTTGATCGCGCGGATGATGGCGTAGCCATAGTTGGCTTCACGCGCAAGCACGGAGAGGATGAGGAGGCGTGTGCTCGCCCCGATAAGCTCTTTGTTGGAGGTCATGGTTACCGTGCTCCTTGGTGTAAGGGCACTATACCTTGAAGTTCTAGGTTTGTCAAGAGGAAGGATGAAGGATGAAGGCTGAAGGCTGAAGGCTGAAGGCTGAAGGCTGAAGGCTGAAGGCTGAAGGATGAAGGCTGAAGGCTGAAGGCTGAAGGATGAAGGCTGAAGGATGAAGGATGAAGGATGAAGGATGAAGGATGAAGGATGGGGCCAGTAGGTCAGTATGAAGTCTCAGATCCCATACGACCCATACGACCCATACGACCCATAAGACCCATAAGACCCATAAGACCCATAAGACCCATAAGACCCATAAGACCTATCCCCCGGTCGACCCTCCCTTACCGAAGCGAGCAAAAAAAGCGGCGCACAGCCTGTCGGGGCCATGCGCCGCTTTCGCGCATTCAGGGTTTACACGGTGTCATTGGGGTGCCGACGCGCTATCCCCAGCGCAGCAAGCGCCAGAGCAAACAGGAACAAGTCGCCGATGTGCTTGCGCACCGCCTCGACCGTCAGTGCCTTCGCGTTGCAGCCGCCCGGGGTTTCCGTGTTCGCGTCAATGTAGGCTTGGACCTCGGCCAGCGTTACGAAGCCATCGCTGTTGTCGTCGAGCAGATCAAATTGACCCTGGGTGAGACTCGCCAACACCGTGCGGGCTTCCGCCAGTGTGAGCTGGCCATCATCATTCGCATCGGCGCCGGCAAAGCCCGACTCGAGGAGGCGCGCATCAGTGAGGCTGAGCTCCGGCTCGCCCTCGCCCTCGCCTTCGCCTTCACCCTCGCCTTCGCCTTCGCCTTCACCCTCACCTTCACCCTCACCTTCACCTTCACCTTCACCCTCCGCGGGGCCCGTCACGGTCACGGTCCGTTCCAGGCGCTCCGACTCGTTGCCCGCGCGGTCCACCGCGTAATAGGTGAGCACATACACGCCCGGCGTGTCGTCGTCCACTACACCCTCGATCACCAACTGCGCCAGGGGATCGCCGCCATCGACGATGGAAATGCCCGCTTCCAGATAGGTGTCCGTACCCGCCACAAGCGCCACTTCGGCATCACCCAGCAGCGTCACCGACGGCGGAATGGTGTCGTAGAGGAACTCGATGTTCGACTCGTCCGCCCCTTCATTTCCCGCGCGGTCAATGGCGGTGGCGCGCACATCGTAGTGCCCGTCGGCTTCGACGGTGAGGGAGCCCGCGGGCAGCGTCCAGGTTCCGTCGCCGTTATTCGTGGCCAGCTCCGAGTCGCCGAAGATGGCAACCCGAATCTCCAGGGTCGGCTCGCTGATCGTTCCGCTGAAGGCCGGTGAAGGATCGGGCGAGGCCAGGGTGTCCACCGTAACCACGGGTGGCGTCTGATCGACGTGCAGGTCTTCGGTGCTTTCATCCGTGCCCACATTGCCCACGAGATCGGTGGCCGAGGCGATCACGTCGTACACGCCCTCCACGAAAGGTTCGAATTTGCCGCCTTCGAGGAACCACGTGCCATCGCGCTGGTTCAGGGCCGTGAACGTCTCACCGTTGATGGTGATCGTCACCGTGGCCTCGGGATCGTCCACCGTGCCGAAGAGGCCCGGCCCCGTAAACCTGGTGAACAATTCATTGACGGTCACGACGGGGGGCGCCGTGTCCAGGGTGTACACCTCGCCGTAGGTGAAGTTTCCATTGCCCGCGCCGTCGCCCCCGAGCTGGGTCAGTCCGCCGCCGTCCTCGAAGATGGTGCCATCGTCGATCAGGTCGATGCTCAAGGTGCCGTCTCCCGTGCCGGTGGCGGCCGTGACGCGAAACAGATTTCCGACCACCTCCAGGTTTGTCAGCGCCGCGCCGGAGATCCCGACCGCGTCTATGGCGAAATCGGAGAGGTCCACGCCCGAGACGGGGCGGTTGAAGCCCACGTCGAAGCGGACGGTATCGGCCTGCGTCGGATCGGAATCGACCCGCCGGATGAAGCTCACTTCAAACTCGGTAAGCGCCCCCCAGAGCTCCGTTCCGTTGTCCGCGTCGGTGGCCTGAAAGTAGAGGTTATTGCCCGCCGCCGTGAGTTCGCGGAGGGTTCCATCGGCGACGCCCTCGCGGACTTCCGGCAGCATGAAGGTGCCTTCGCCCGTGCCGTGGCTCTTCCAGACTTCCCGTCCGAAGTCCGGGTGCTCCGCCGTGAAATAGAGCACCCCGTTCACGTTGGTCACCTGCTCCGGATCCGAGCCGCCCTCCGGCAGAATATCCGCGGCTACCCGCGTGCCATTGGTTGTGCCGTCGCTTGTCCAAAGCTCCACGCTCGTATCCTGTCCACCCGCGGAGAAATACAGGCGACCCTCAATGTCGATAATCTCGTCAATGAAGGAGTCGCCCGGTCCGATCCAGATGTCCTTCACCATCCACGTGCCCTCCGGCGTCCCGTCGCTGCGCCAGAGCTCCTCACCGTGTACGCCGTCGTCCGCCACGAAATACACGAGTTCGCCCACGGCGTGAAAGGCCGCAAACTGGTCATTGCCGCCGGGATAAGGGTCGATTACGGGCACGGTGCCACTCTCCGTCCCATCGCTTACCCACAATGATCGGCTGTTGTCTTCGCCGCCCCCGGGCTCGGTGTAGGCCGTGAAAAAGAGCAGGCCATCGGCCCAGATCATATCGGCGGGGGCCACGCTCTCCGCGCCGGGCGCCAATTGCGCCACGCGTACCGTGCCGTCCGCCGTGCCGTCGGAGAACCAGAGCTCCTGGCCGTTGTCCGCGTCGTAGCCCGAAAAGAACACATTCGGGCCCGCCGCTGTCAGGTACCTTATCCCTTCGTCGTTGTCTTCGGGGTTGACGTCCTTGACCAGCACCGTGCCTTCCGGCGTGCCGTCCGTCTTCCAGAGTGCGCCCCCATTGGCTTCGCCCCGGGTCACGAAGAACACATGGTCTTCCGTCGCCGTCAATTGCGAGGGCGTCGAGTCTTCCGCGCCCTCCACAATATCTTTCAGCATTACGGTGCCCCCTTCCGTGCCGTCCGTCGCGAAGAGCTCGCGTCCCGTCCCCGTGGCCCTCGCCACAAAGATGATCTGGTCGCCCAGCGGGGTCAACTCGTCGATGCGGTCCAGGGTGCGCAGGGGTGTCGTGCCGTCCTCGGTGCCATCGCTGGCCCAGAGCGCGTCCGTCCCGGCGCCGTCTTCCGCCGCGAAGATGACCTGATCGCCGAGGGGCGTCAGCGCGCGCGGATTCGAGCTGGTGGAGATGGCGCTGATCTTCCGGACCATCGCCGTTCCTTCGGCGGTGCCGTCCGTGCGCCACAGCGTGGACCCGTTGACGCCGTCGTTGCCCCGGAAATAAACCATATCCTGGTAAACCACGGGCGAGCCGTCAAAGCCGCGCTCGGCCCCGGGGTACACATCCAGAATCAGCGTCGTGCCCTCCGGCGTGCCATCGGTGCGGAAGGGTTCCAGGCCCGTCTCGGGGGTATTGGCCGAAAATATCAGCGTGTCGCCCAGCAGCGTCGGGAGCGTGTAGCTGCCCGAAGCTCCCTCGACATCGCGGAAAGGAACCGTACCGTCGGTCGTTCCATCGGTGACCCACATCTCCGTGCCGATTCCAGCGCTGCTCGCGCGGAAATAGACCCGGTCCTCGTAGAAAAAGAACTCGCCGGGATTCGAGCCGGCGGCGTCCGGGTTGATTTCCTTCAACAGGCGGAAGTTCAGCCCACCCGGATCGGCGATGTACGGCTCGCTTCCGTGGACATTGTTGTTTGCGAAGCAATAGAGCGTGCCGTCCGGCGCGAAATACGCGTTGCCCACCGAGCTGTTGTCCACACCTTCCACCAGATCCGCCAGCATACGCGTGCCGCCTTCGGTTCCGTCCGAGTACCAGGGCTCGAAACCGTGCTCGCCATCCAGCGCCGCGAAAAACACCGCACCCTGGGTGCCCGCGTAAAAGTACGGCTGGCTTTCCGCCGCGTCCGGTGCAATGTCGGCCACCATGCGCGTGCCGTCCACCGTGCCATCCGTGATCCACAGTTCTTCTCCGTGGACACCGTCGCTGGCGTTGAAATACGCCACGTCGCCGGCCTGTATCAAGCTCCCCGAGAAGATTTCGTCGCTGCCTTCCGGCGAAAGGTCGGCCAGGACCGTCGTGCCCTCTTCCGTGCCGTCGCTCCGCCAGATGACCTCGCCCAGGGCATTGTCGTGCCCGCGGAAAAGCATCACGTCATTCACAATAAGGGGGATATGGTGGCTCCGGTTGCTCGTGTCACCGGGCACGAGGTCCTTGAGCAACACCGTGCCCTCTTCGGTCCCGTCCGACCGGTAGAACTCCCGCCCCAGTTCCGGGGTGCTGGCGAAGAAATAAACCGCGTCGTGATAGTTCACCAGCCAGAGGGGGCTCGATCCGCCCTCTCCCGGGTCGATGTCCTTCAGCAGCCGTGTGCCCTCGGCCGTGCCGTCGCTCACCCAGAGCTCATCACCCGCCACCCCGTCGTCCGCGTTAAAAAACAACAGGCCATTGGAGACCGTGAGGAATGTCGGATCGGCGTCGGCATCCGAATCCGCAATATCCCGGATCATCCGAACATCGTCGGCCCTGACCACGGCGGAAAAGGCCAAACAGGCCAATAGGAGCAAGAAAACCAAAAAACGGGGCACGAAAAGGACTCCTTTCGGTCGATTTGCGCGCCACACGGTCAAGGCGCGACTCTGGATCCTCAGGCCGAAAAGGCCCTGGGTGACGCCGTCGCCCGCCATCCACTTCGCAGGCGGTCGGCAACGCACGTGAACCACGATACCCCATCACCGGACGGGCGTCAAGCGCCCATGGAACAGTCCCGCGCAATGTCGGTATAATGGGGGAGTGCGTCTCACTGCCCGTGTACCCGATGTGGGGCAGCGTGTGTTCGTCAATTCGGTGCTTTTCCCCAAACGGGACTTCATGGCCATTCTCAATTACCTCGTAAAACTCGTTACCCGTACCTTCATGCCCGAACTTTCCCGGAACATGGAGTCCGAGGGAACCTTTAACTTCAACGATCCCCAGAGCGCACAGGGGGATGTCGATCTGTCCCGCTATATTCAGGTGGAGGACAACGGCTCGGACGTCACCATCGTTTCCTTCGCGGGCATGGCCGTGCTCTTTGCCGGCATGCCCCAGTTCGAGTTTCGCAACATGCTCAAGGAAGACCGGAACAACTACAACCTGGTCTTCCTCCGCGATCCCTATCGCACCGGATATTTCCGGCAGCCCGATGGCGGCGGAGACGGTGCGGATTTTTATCCCGAGCTGGTCAACCAGACCCTGGCGCGCCTCGGCTCCACCTACAACGTCGCCATCGGGGCCTCCGCCGGCGGCTACGTGGCCTTTTATGTGAGTTCGCGGGCCAAAATCGATCAGATCGTCGCCTTTTCCCCCTGCTTCCCCCCCGAGGTCTATCTCGGCCTGAAAAACCAACTGAAGGTCTATTTCAACCTCCCTCAGTTGCTGCGCAGCCCGGCGGACTTCGCGGAGGTCTTCCTGGTCACCGTCGCCGCCCAACTGGTATGGCGCAAGATGCGCGGTTACCTCGCGGGAAAGACTCTCCCCGACGTGACCCGGCTCTACCTGGATACCCAGCCGGCGCCCCCACGCGCCACGATTTTCTATGGCGAGCGCAGCGTGCCCGATGCCGATCAGGCCCGCCGTCACATCGGCGTGGGCAACATCACCGTGAAGCCTCTCGACACCGGCCGCCACAATTGCGCGGCTTTTCTGAAAAAGCGCGGCCTCCTCGGCAAGACCATTCTCGCCGAGATCGACGCCGGGCTCGCCGCGCGCAAGGCCGCGTTGCAGTCCGCGAACCAGGAAATGGCGGAGCCATCCAAATGACCGAATCCGCCGCGCCTCCGCTCAAAATTCTCATGTTTCCCCTCGGTTTCGGCCTGGCCCATGTGGGCCGTTGCGTCGAGATTGCCAAGGTGCTCCGGGCCCGGGGCCATGAGGTTGTATTCGCCGGCGAAGACCCGAAACACCCCCGCTCCAAGCTCGATCAGGCCCAGGCCGCCGGCTTCCGCGTGGTCCGCGTCAAGGAACCGGCCCAGCCTTATGCGTGGGACCGCTTCCACGATCACGGCTTTCTCGTCAGCGTCTGGGACATGCTCAATAGCCGCAAGTGGGCGCCGCTCGACGAGATCATCGAAGACATGATCCGCGTCTGCCGCGAGGAACGGCCCGATCTGATTCTCGGCGACGCCAGCGTGGGCACGAGCACGGCGGGGCACATTCTGGGCATCCCGGCGGCTGGCGTGCTCAACGCCTACAACACCCACTTCGTCAAACCGTGGACCTTCTTCAATGTACTGGTCCACGCCATGGAGCTGCTCCACTTCGGCCGCATGCGCAAGCCGGTCTACCGCCGCCACGGCGTGGAGCCCGTCAACGGCATCACCCTGCTCCGGCGAATCCCGCTCATCTCGCCCGATCTGGATCACTTTCACAAGTCCCATCCCGGATTTCCCCTGTGGCAGTCCATCGGTCCCATCCTGTACGAGCCCCCCTGTGAATTGCCGGAATGGTTCGAAGAGCTTTCGGACGGCACAACGAACATTTACATTACCATGGGATCCACCGGTCTGCTGGAGCCGCTGCTCCGCCGTTGCTATAAGGCCCTGGGCCAGTCGAAATACCGCTTTGTGGTGACCACCGCGGGGCAGGTCTCGGAAGAAGGCATGGCCGCCGCGCCGCCCAATTTCCGCTTTGCAAAATACGCCCCCGGCCTCGCCATCATGGAGCATTGCGCGGCCGTCGTGTTTCACGGCGGCAATGGCACCATGTACCAGGCCCTCGCCGCGGGCAAACCCCTCCTCGCCCTGCCGGGGCACCTGGAGCAGGAACTCTGCACCGAGTACATCCTCGACCACGGCTTCGGCGTGAAGGCCTCCCCACGCAGGCTGAACGGCGACGCCATGCTCCGCGCCATCGACGCCCTCGTCAACGATCCCTGCTACCGGGAGAGCGCCGAGGCCCTGCGGGCCGACGTCCTGCGCGGCGGCGCCACGGAGCGGGCCGCGGATATTCTGATCAAACACGCCCTGGGAAAGTGAATCGGCACCGTCCCGCGCTTCCGGTTTGTATAAATCGGACGGATCGGACCGATCTGATCAGTCCGATCCGTCCGATGCTCCCCAATTCCCTACTTCCTAATCAGCCACACCTCCGCCACCTGGCAACCGCGCCCTTCGACCAGATCCCACTGGAGCGTCACCTGGCCATCCTGTGTGGCGGCCTTCGGCACGTCGAACTCCAGCGGCTCCGCGGGTTGGGTGGAAGCCTGCGCGCCGTGCACCTCCAGATCGTCCGCCTTGAGCGACATGGTCGCATTGTAGCGACCGAAATAGGTGACACGCACCTTATACGCCGCGTTTGGATCGAGCTGATCATAGCGCACCAGCAGCGGCGTGCCATAGAGCGTCTCCGCCTGATCCAGCATGCTGTAGCGCAGCGTCGGGTCCACCTTCAGCGTGCTGTTGTCCAGCGTGCGGTAGTGGGCGTTCTGCGGTCCGTGGACAAATCCGGGGTCCGTCGCAAAGGTGGTCTGATAGACGAGGTGGGGCTGCTTCGAGGGATTGCCCAAGTCGTCATAGAAACCGCCGGGGCCCGCGTTCTCCCAGTTCACCAGGCGATCGATCCGGGCCACTTTCTCCGGCTCGGAGGCCAGCTTGCGCACCTTCTCAAACTCATTCTCCAGCCACGGCCGGTTGTTCATCGGCACGTCCACCTTATCCAGCAGCGCGCCCCGTTCGGGATTGCGCGCGCGGTAGGGTTCCAGGAAGCTGAACTGGAAGCCGATGCTGTGGAGCGCCTGAAGGCCCACCTCTTCCAGCTTGACGCGAAGATCGGGGCGCACCCGATTCATCACATATTCGTTGAGGATCGTGGAGGCCTCCGTCATGGCTGCTTCGCTGCCGACCGTGGGGGCTTTGGTCAGGGCCGCCGTCGCGCGCGTCTCGAGTTCCGTTTCATACTGCAGGCGCGACTGAATATAGACGTCAAACATGGCCCGGAAATAATAGAGTTGATAGCGCCAGTTGCTCCGCACCGCTTCGCCCCCCTTCACACCGATCATTTCCCACTGGGCCAGCGCTTTGGGCACGTTCTCATTGCTGATCAGCATGCCCTCCATGTTGCGCTCCAGCATGCGCAGGCCCTCGGCCACATCCGCGCCCACCGCCTCACCGAAGAACACCCGGCCATAGTCCAGCAATATCGTGTCCAGATCCGCATTGGGATCCCAGGCCAGCGCGCTCCACACCACCTTGTTCAGATCGTCGTGGACACCGTCGGAGTACGAACCAAAACCATTCGTCATCGCCGCATAATGATTGTGGGCCGCCTTCATCTGCGTCGGGCGGGGGTTGATGCCTTCCCGGTCCAGGGTCTGGCCATGGCGCGTGTCCCAGTTGGGAACCCCAAACTGGCAGCGGTTGTTGTGCGTAATATCCGGATAGTGGCGCACCTTGTAGCCCTTCGGCAGGTGCTCCAGGCTCCAGTCCAAATCGTGGTGCGTGCCGGGGCCATAGGCGATGCCCGCCAGCCACTTCGGCTTGTCGTCGTTGATATAGTCATAAAAATCCGCCAGATCCTGCTCCACAAACTTCTGATCGGAAATGATCAGTTCCGCCTTCGGAAAGCGCTTGTGCAGCCGCTTCGCCATGTCCCCGCTCCACGGCATCAGCAGGCGCGGCGGGTTGTTGCCGGGATCGCCGCCCGGCACGAAGATCTGGTCGATGCGCGGCATCTCCTGGAAGAATTCGCCGAACATATTCAACTGCTCGTCATACACCTTCCGGTCGCTGATATCCTCCAGCAGGGGAAACCACACGAAGACGTTGAAGTCGTAGCGATCCAGCATCTGCGACAGCAGGATGTTCATGTCCCACATCGTCCGGACCATCAGGGGTGAGTCCCGGTTGTCGCGGCCGTTTTCCTGGATCAGCTCCAGGCCGTTTGTGCCGAAGATGGCCAGGTCGCGGGCATACTGCTCATACTGCTCCACCGTCCAGAGGTCATAGCTGTTCGCCGTGTTCCGGTAGCCCGCCTGGTGAACGCGATACTCATATTTCGGCGCGGTCGACACCCGCGTGTCCGACGCCAGTCGCACCACCCCCGGCGTGCAGTAAAGCAGCCGGATCAGTCGGCCCGCGGCAAAGAGCGCCCCGCGCTTGTCCCGCCCCGCGAGATACACATCCGAACCCGCCGTCCAGATGCTGAAGCCCTCCGCCTTCACCGGCACGGGCGCATCCGTCGGCGCACTCAATTCGTCCGCCAGCCCGAGCACAATCCGGGCCGCGCCCGCCGGCGCTACGCCCACAATCGCAAGGTCCTGGCCACTGCGTCGCTGAATCTCGTCATGGAGCATTTCGGCGGTCTTAAAAGGAACCGACGAGTCCTTGTCGAGCACGATCACCGCGCGCGAAAGATCGATGGGGTCGGCCACGGTCCGCGCGGCGAAGAACGCGGCAAAGGCCAGTACGGCCGCGAAGGCGGCCGGCATGGGGGAGCGCATAACAGGATCCTCTCACTTCGTGAATGATTTCAATAAACACGGCCTGCGGTAAAAGAACAGTTTGGCACCGCACCGGCCAATTCGTCAAATTACCAGAAACTCCAATATATCTCGAAATTCAATCCAGCCCCGAAACCAGCTCCCCAGGCCCTACCCGAAATCGCCCCATGGAGGCGGCCGTGGGGGGGACGGACCCGCGCCCGAGCCCCCCCGGACGCGTGCCAGCGGGCTATGCCGATTGGGAGCGCTGGATTGACGCAGCGACCGCGCCCTGATACCCTGAGCGAGCGGCCCGGCGGTCGCTTCGAAAATACTCACGCGGCGGCATCACTATGCGACACGGTCTTCTTCAACCCGAGCCATTAGCCCCACCGGCCCCACAAGAGAGGCAATTCCAGAAGCCTGAGCATGCCTCCAGGTGCTCCCGACCAACACCTGGGGGAAGAGTGAGAATAATGGTGGCTGTCCGTGGTTTTGGTCCGTTTATTCCTCTCGCCTGCTCATGGCCGATACCCCCCGTAGCGACTTCGTCAAAGCACGTCATCAAATCGGTGGCAATCCCAGTTCCTTCATGAAATTGTTGTGCGTAGCCCTCGCCTCGGCGATGCGCTTTTCAATATCGCACAAGTTCTTGTGAACTTCCGCCAGATCGATCTCCGGCTCGGCTTCGGCGGTGCTGACATAGCGGGAGATATTGAGGTTGTAGTCGTTCTTCTCAATCTCCTCCATACCGACCCGGCGCGCGAAGCGGTCCTCCTCTTTCCGGTGCTGGTAGAAGTCGACGATCTTGTCGATGTGCTTGGGCAACAGGACATTCTGGCGCTTGCCTTTTTCGAAATGCTCGCTGGCGTTGATGAAGAGCACGTCGTCGGGTTTCTTGCACTTTTTCAGCACAAGAATGCACACCGGGATACCGGTGGAAAAGAAGAGGTTGGCGGGCAGGCCGATTACCGTGTCGATGTGCCCGTCTTTGAGCAGCTTGGTGCGGATGCGGCTCTCCACACCACCCCGGAAGAGGACGCCGTGGGGCAGGATGATCGCCATGGTGCCTTCGTCGCTCAGGAAGTGAAAGCCGTGGAGCAGGAAAGCGAAGTCCGCCGCCGATTTCGGGGCCAGGCCATAGCTCTTGAAACGGAAATCATCGCCCAGCGCATCGGTGGGTTCCCAGCGGTAGCTGAAGGGCGGATTGGCCACTACCGCATCGCATTGCAGCTTTTTGGCTGGGTTCATCTCGTTGAGCAGTGGCCAGTCGTTGAAAAGCGTGTCGCCGTGGTGGATGTGAAACTCGGTATCCTTCACGCCGTGCAGCAGCAGGTTCATCCGCGCCAGGTTGTAGGTCGTGATGTTCTTCTCCTGGCCGTAGATCTTGCCGATGCCGTCCTTGCCCATCTGATTGCGCACGTTCAACAGCAGGGAGCCGGAGCCGCACGCAAAGTCGAGCACGCGGTTGAGCTTCTTCTTTTTGCCGGAGCGCGGGTCCTGGCCGTCCAGGGTTACAATGCGCGACAGGATGGTGGAAACCGACTGCGGCGTGTAGAACTCGCCCGCCTTTTTGCCGGATCCGGCGGCGAACTGGCCGATGAGGTACTCATAGGCGTCGCCCAGGATATCGCTGTCGGTGGAGAACTCCGCGATCTTCTCGGCGATGGTCGTGACAATGGTGCAAAGCTTCTTGTTACGGTCGGCCGGTGTCTTGCCCAGCTTTTCAGAATTCAGATTGATCTCCGAGAAGAGGCCCTGAAAGGTGCTGGCAAAGGACTCATTTTCGATGTACTTGAAGCCCCGCTCCAGCGTTTGCAGTAGTTCGGCGTCCTGCGTTCGGGCCCGCTCCGCGATGCTGCTCCAGAGGTAGTCCGGCTGGATGACGTAGTGCGTTTTGCGGCGGATCTGTGTCTCAAAATCGGCTGCGTCGGCGGCATTGTTTTCATACCACACGGTCAGCGGCGCGCGCCGGTCACCCTCGGGCAGCTTCGGATACTCTCCCTTCAGTTCTTTCTGGGCGGCCGCCTCGTAGTTATCGGAGAGGTAGCGCAGGAATAGAAAGGACAGCATATAGTCGCGGAAGTCGTCCGCGTTCATCGCGCCGCGAAGCTGATCCGCAATCGCCCACAGGGTCTTGCCCAGTTGGTTGCGTTGTTCTTTGGTCATCGTCAATCACACCCTTCTGAGGCAGTTCACAGCATGCCGAATTCAAAGCGATTCAGGAATGCCTGTAAGATGTCGTTGAAAAGTTTCTTGTTGTCTTCGAGCATCTGGACAGGTTGATAGAGGGGGTAGGCTTTACCATGGCTGAGAAGATTCAAGGCGCGGGAATACAGCGCTTCGTCTGTACTATCCAAACAGAAAGAGAAGTCGTCTTGGCCATGGAACGCGGCGGTCTTCTCCAAAATGCTGCGAAGCGCGTTAAAGTGATACGTGTAAAGTTCCCCGCTTTCCGACGCTTTTTTCAACTCGCTTAAAGTGGCCACATGATGAAAAAACGGAGTCTCATCGGTAGCCCTCAGGGTATAAGTATTCTCCGTGGGCTTCCGGTGAATAAAATAAGATCTGTGTGAAGACTTCTTCAGTTCATTGAACATCACATTGAAAAACAGGCCATGGTGGGAGGATATTACAGTCTTGATTTTACCCTTGGCTCGTCTTAGTAAATTCGCTAGATCTGTCGCAACGGCGATAGCATTATTGTCGTCCAGGGATGTGATGGGGTCGTCTATATAGAAGTATTTTACCCAGTCGTATGCGCTCGCCTCATCGATTGCGAGTTCAGATATGGCCAGATAAACACACCAAATAAATAGATTCTCTTCCCCTCTCGAAATTTTTATGTTACTTTCTGTGATCGTTTCGGGCTCTTTTGACCCCGGCTTGAATTTCGGATTTGCTATTTCCTGGCTAAAGACGACATTCCAGTTTTCATAGTCGATTTTGAAGTTGAAGGTGGCATATCGACTCAGGTAGGCAAAAATTCGCTCTTCCAGCGCGAGATCCTTAAATCCGGCAAAGAACTTTGAGTTTGAATTGATCTGGAGTGCTCGTCTGGCGTCGTTCTCCAAATCATTGTCCCACGAGAATAGGTCCTCGGTGAAGGCGTTGAAATAAAGTGTGTCTCGACCATTTTCCCGTTTGCGCTTTCTATACTCCTTGAATTCCATGGAAAGTCGAGTCTTTCCTGTGCGATTATAGGCGTAGAGCAATACGAAGTCGCAATTGCCACTGGAAAAGTCATCCCTCAACCGTTCGACGACTCTGCGGAGATTGGGGTAGTTGTAGACGGTTGGCGTGCCGCTCATGCGTCCGTCACCTCCGGGCTGGGGAAGATCTGCTGCATCAGGCCGCGCTTGTGGATCTTGAGGGCGTCGAGTTTCTCCGCCTGCGCGTCGATCAGCGCGTCGAGGGAGGAAAGGCAATCGGCGACTCTTCGCTGCTCCTCCGGTAACGGGATTGCCACTTTCAGTTTCTCTAAATTGCTCTTGTACAGATGAACCACTGTGTCACCCTGAGCGACTTTTGCAATTTCCAATCTAAGCGTTCCGTTCAAGTAGTAGCTCAGAAAGACACCATCCTGTTTGGAGCGAATTATGTTTAGATCGCTGCCCAGTGCGACATTACGATGTATCACGCAAGCTGCCGTCGCAATATCAATCTTGGTCTCGCCGGAAGCAGGTATGATCACATCGCCAGCATGACTCAAGAACAGCTCATCTGGCGACAAGTTAGTATTGGAGACCACCGTATCAATCCGCTCTCTATAGAGGGTGTACAGTTCCCCATAGCGTATACATGGCTGATTGCCGTCTGAATGGATATCGGCCTTTGAGATACCCTTGCCTTTGAGGAACTCTGCAATAGATCCGAGTGTCTTCTCCTCCCACTCCCCCCCATCCCGAAACTCGGGAAAGCGCAGTTCGGGGACGGTTTCGCCCTCGCGGGGGAAGAGGCGCTGCATCAGCCCTTTTTTATGGACCTTGAGGGCGTCGAGCTTGTCCGCCTGCGCGGCGATCAGCGCGTCGAGGGACGAGAGACAATCGGTGATCTTTTGCTGTTCGTCTTTGTTCAGTGGAAGGCAAACTTTGATTTTAGATAGTCTGCCGGAGGAAATTCCCAGCACCTTGGTGCCTTGTGACTCTTTCTTGATTTGTTTGCGGATCGAACTAGACTTGAACAGATGACCTCCAAAGCCGATGACAAGCTCGGAATCCCGTTGACGAGCCATCAGTGTATGCAGGCCAGACAAAATCTTCTCATTGTTTGTGTTGACGATTTCGATGCTTTTCCCAATGTCATCCAAATCCTCGGAAGCGTCCGCGAAGACCATGTCACCTTTTAGGCAATAGCTCTCAGGGTTCACTTTTTCGAGTGATTCGCTTAAGTTGATGAACGGAACTTTTTCTCGCGTCACATCGAATAATGTAGCGAACTTTGTATGAATATCACCGTAGTGAATGTTCTTTACTTCGCCTTCGATGTAGTTTAGTTTTTCCCTTGAATACGAGTTTGTCGGCTGAAAACTGTATAAGATTCCCATGCACTTGCTCGCCCAGTCGCCCGCGTCCCGAAACTCAGGAAAGCGCAGCTTGGGCAACAATCCCTTCTTCCCGCTCCCCTTCGACTTACTCATAGGCCGCCAACCCGGAAATCTCGCGTCCCTGGGCCTGTTTCTTCAGGAACGGTGCCAATTCCTCCATCAGGGCCAGCTCCGCCTTGCTTCGGGCCTTCCAGCCGAGATCCAGCGATTCGAAGAGGTCGCCGAGTTGTTCGCCGTCGAAGATGAGGCGGTCAAGTACAGCCCCGACGAAGATCTTCAGGGTTTCGTCTGCCAGGCCATGTCGCGCGGCCAGTGCGTGGAGTTCGCTGTCCGCTTTTTCGGCTTTGAAGGTTTGGTAGCCCTCGCGGATGGCTTGCTCGCTCAGGGGCTGGCCCGCCTGCAGGGTGTTGATATAGGCTACGATATCGTCGCGCTCGTCCATGAGGTTGCTGTGGGCGGAGAGGAGGCTCACCAGTTGGGCGCGGTTCATGGACTGTTTGCCGGGCTTCTCCTGGGTGTAGCGGGCGATGAGGCCCATGATGTAGTCGTAGTCGATGAGGGCGGAGGAGAAGAGCACGAATTCGAAATCGAGCTGGTCCACCGCGCTGTCCGCGTCCTCGCCGCCCTTGCCCTGCTGGGCCTTGAGGCGCTGTGCGGTTTCCAGGTAGGAGCTACGTAGCTCGCGGAGCCTTTCTTCAGGCAAAAGCGTTTCGATGCGCTCCTTTTGCGTTTCGTCCAGGTCGGTGTACTGGTCGAGCTGTGTCTTGAAGCGCTGCACCTCTTTGAAGTGCTTGACGAACTCCAAGCGGGCGGTGTCGCCCTGGAGGTTGTAGACCTCCTCCGGCTCACAGACCCGGTGTTTCTTCTCCTCGTCCGTCGCACCGCTCCGATTGAGAAACTGCGCCATGGCCGCGACGGCCTCTTCGTACTTGTCGATCACCAGCGGGGCCGGGTCCACCAGCCAGATCTCCTTGGCGCGGCCCGTGTCCTCGCCGGAGAAGAGGGCGATGGCATCGTCCACGGCATTCCGCTGGCCGAGAAAGTCGAGGATATTGCCGTAGGGCTTGGTGTCGTTGAGCACGCGGTTGGTGCGGGAAAAGGCCTGGATCAGGCCGTGGTGTTTGAGGTTTTTAACCACATAGAGGGTGTTCAGAAACTTCGAATCGAATCCCGTGAGCAGCATGTCCACCACGATGACAATGTCGATCTTGTTCTTGTGGGCGTAGTCGCTGTTGGGGTATTGCTGGTCCTTGATGCGCTTCTGCACGTCCTGGTAGTAGAGGTCGAATTCGCCGATGCCGTGGTTCGTGCCGTACCGCGCGTTGTAGTCCTTTATGATCACCCCCAAGGCGGCCTTTTTGCCCTCCGGGTCCTGCTGGTTGTCGGCCTTTTCCTGGGCCAGGTCTTCCTGCAACTGCTTGACGTCCGGGTTACCCTCGGCGGGCGGCGAGAAGACGGCGGCGATGTGGAGGGGCACATACTCTGGGTCGTCCACCTGGCGCTGGGCCTGTACTTCCTTGAACAGGTTGTAATAGGCGATGGCGTCGTTGATGGAGCTGGTGGCCATGAGGGCGTTGAAGCGGCGGTGGTTGGTGGCGGATTCGTGCTTTTCCAGGATGGAATCGACCACGGCACGCCGTTTGGCCGCCTCGTCGGGCTTGCCCTTCGTCTTTTTCTTGCTCTCACCCTCGTCCTCGTTCTCCGCCGCCTTGAAATAGTCGACGTGAAAGCGGAGTACGTTCTGATCGTCGATGGCGTGGGTGATGGTGTAGGCGTGTAGCTGCTTCTCGAAAATGTCCCGTGTAGTTCGGTACGAGCCGATGGTGCCGTCTACCTGCTTGTAGGTGGCGTTGGCGTCGAAAATGGGCGTACCCGTGAAGCCGAAGAGCTGGGCTCTTGGGAAGAAATCCTTAATGGCCTGGTGGTTGTCGCCGAACTGGGAGCGGTGGCACTCATCGAAGATGATGGCAATGTGCTTGTCGCGCAGGGGCGCCAGGCGCTCCTTGTAGGTGGCCTTTCCATTCTTCTGGTGCTGCTGTGCCTTCTTACTGGTCTCATCCAGTGCCAGGCCGAGCTTCTGGATGGTGCAGACGATGACCTTGTCGGCGTAGTCCTCCGAGAGCAGGCGTCGCACGAGGGTTTCGGTGTTGGTGTTCTCCTCGACGCAGCCTTCCTGGAATCGGTTGAACTCCTCGCGGGTCTGGCGGTCGAGATCCTTGCGGTCCACGACGAAGAGGCATTTGTCGATATCGGGGTTGTCTTTCAGCAGCGTGGAGGTCTTGAAGGACGTGAGGGTTTTGCCGCTGCCGGTGGTGTGCCAGATGTAGCCGTTGCCCCGGTCCTGATGGATGCAATCGACGATGGCCTTGACCGCATAGATCTGGTAGGGCCGCATGATCATCAGCTTCTGCTCGCTCGCAACGAGGACCATGTAACGGCTGATCATCTGGCCGAGGGCGCACTTGAGAAGGAACTTCTCCGCGAAGTCGTCCAGGTGGGTGACCTTGGTGTTGTCCTCGTCGGCCCACTGGTAAATAGGCAGAAAACGCTCGTCGGCATTGAAGGCGAAATGCTGGGCGTGGTTGTTGGCGAAGTAGCGCGTGTTGGCGCGGTTGCTGACGACGAAGATTTGGATGAAACACAGGAGGGTGTTGGCGTAGCCGTTGCCGGGCTCGTTCTTGTAGGAGACGATCTGCTCCATGGCGCGGCGCGGGGTAACGTCGAGGCTTTTCAGCTCGATCTGCACCACGGGAATGCCGTTGATCAGCAGGATGACATCGTAGCGTTGGTGGCTGTTGCTGGTATTGATCCGGAGCTGGTTGACGACTTCAAAGTCATTCTTGCACCAGTCTTTGATATTGACCAGCGTGTAATGCAGGGGCGTGCCGTCTTCGCGCTCGAAATAGCCGTATTCCCGCAGGGTCTTCGCGGCCTGGAATACGTCGGCGCTGACGATGCTATCGCGCAGGCGGGCAAATTCCGCATCGGTCAGTTGGACGCGGTTCAGTGCCTCAAATTTTTGACGGAAGTTCTTCTCCAGCGCATCCCGGTCCCGGATCTCGGGACGGTGGATGTATTTTAAGTCCTTGAGCTTTCCGATGAGACTGCGCTCGATATCACTCTCTTTTTGGCTCATCCTGTTCGCTCTAACGTTGATGGGAGCCCATGCCACCCAGACCGTCTCAGATTACAATTTTGCCGCGCGAGGTCGCCTCGTCCTCTCCCGTTGCCGCTCGCACCGATGCGCACGTTGCGCCACTACCGTAACACGGTCAGCGCCTCAACTGTCAAGGCCTGCGCGAATCCGACCGCACGCCCAACACCCACTTCGACCCCGGTGCCCCGCCCCACCTCGGCGGCGAGGGGAGTGAAGAACTCATCGTGAACATCGTCCACCTCATCGAAATGAGCGGCCAGCTCGATCCCGGCGACGGCGAGCTCATCGACATCTCGCCAGCCTCTCGGGGCAACGCACCCCTGGGCGCGCGATTTCCGTGGCGGCTTGACTATGGGAGCTTTCCCCCCTAAACTGTCACCGCGCAAGAACCTGGGGCTTTGGCCCGTGTATACACTGTTGAGCCCGCATCTCGCCGGGGAGCGATCTATGCCCGTATCCATTCGATTTACCCTTTCTTTTGGCCTGGCCCTGGCCCTGATGCTGGCCGGCTGTGGCGGAAACGCCCCCGAGCCGGATTCCCAGGAGGAGCCCGACGCCGTGTCGCAGGCGCCTGCTCCGGATCCCGCTCCCGCCGCGCCGGTCGCGGAAGCCCCGACGCCCGCCGCGGTCGTCGATTGGCTCATCGTGCCGGGCGAACGCGTGGGCCCCATCACCCCAACCTCCAGCGCCGCCGACCTGATTGCCGTCTACGGCGCCGAAAATGTTCGCGACGAGCCTTACCCGCTGGGTGAGGGGGAGACCGAGCCAGGTACGGCCATATTCCCCGGCGACCCGACCAGGCGCGTCCTTATCCTCTGGAATGACCTCGACAAGAAGGCCCTTCCCCTGGCCGCGCGCATCGACGGCGCGGGTTCCCAGTGGAAAACCGCCGAAGGGCTTGCGGTGGGAACTTCCCTGAAGCGGGTTGAAGAATTGAACGGAAAGCCCTTCCTGCTCTATGGATTCGGCTGGGATTACGGCGGGCAGTTGGTGGATTCCAATGGCGGCGCCTTGAAAGACCTGCCCCACGAAGATCCCGAGGGCGGCTTCCGGGGCGGCGCGCTGCTCTTGACCTTTCAGCCCGACGCCGGCGCCGACGATTCGACGGTTCTCGGCGATAGTACCTTCAGTTCCGATCTCCCGGCCATGCAGTCGGTGGATCCCAAGGTAAGCATGATCATCGTGAGCTTTCCCGACGCGGGGTGAGCCCCCAACGGGACGGTCCAGAAGAGTGGTCCAGGATCCGCCATAGTCATGGCGCGTCTTGTAGTGGCCCCAAGCCGCGGTTTATTTTTCCCGAACAGGACTGTCCCGCGCTTTCAAGAACCGCGGGACGGTCCCGAAAGAAAAAAGCCGGGTCTCCATCGGAGACCCGGCTTTGATTCATTCAGGGGGCGTAAGCCAGTGGCTTACATCATTCCAGGCATGCCGCCCATGCCGCCGCCGTGGTGGTGATCGTCATGGCCGCCGCCGGCTTTCTTCTTCTCGGGGATGTCCGTCACCAGGCATTCCGTGGTGATGATCATCGTGGCGGCGCTCACCGCGTTCTGCAGGGCGCAACGGATAACCTTGGCCGGGTCGATGATGCCGGAAGCCACGAGGTCTTCGTAATTGCCCGTCGCGGCGTTCAGGCCGAAATTGCCCTTGCCGTCCAGCACCGCTTCCGCGACCACGGAGCCTTCATGGCCCGCGTTGCTCGCGATCTGCTGGAGGGGCGCGCCGACCGCCTTGCTCACGATGGCCTGGCCGATGGCTTCGTCGCCCTCAAGCTTCAGCGCTTCGATGGCCTTGCGGGTGCGGAGCAGCGTCACGCCGCCACCGGCCACAATGCCCTCTTCAATCGCGGCGCGCGTCGCATTCAGCGCGTCGTCCGCACGATCCTTCTTTTCCTTCAGCTCGGTCTCGGTGGCCGCGCCGATGCGGATGATGGCCACGCCGCCGGCGATCTTCGCCAGGCGTTCCTGAAGCTTTTCCTTGTCGTATTCCGAAGTGGTGGCTTCGATCGCGCGACGGATCTGATCGCAACGGCCCTGGATTTCCTTCTTCTTGCCGCCGCCCTCGATGATCGTCGTCGTGTCCTTGTCGATCTCGATGCGCTTCGCGGAACCAAGCTGAGACAGCTCAACGCTCTCCAGCTTCGTGCCCAGGTCTTCGCTGATGTATTCGCCGCCGGTCACGATGGCGATGTCGCGCAGGATTTCCTTGCGGCGATCGCCGAAGGCCGGGGCCTTCACCGCAACGCAGCGCAGGATGCCGCGCAGGCTGTTCACCACGAGCGTGGCCAGGGCTTCGCCCTCCACGTCTTCCGCGATGATCAGCAGGGGCTTGCCGGACTGGGCAATCTTCTGCAGGATGGGGAGAAGCTCGCCGATGTTGGTGATCTTCTTCTCCAGGCACAGGATCAGCGCATCTTCCAGTACCGCGCGCATCGTCTCGTGGTCCGTCGCGAAGTGGGCGGAAAGATAACCGCGGTCAAACTGCATGCCGTCGACCAGGTCCACTTCCGTCTCCAGGGTCTTGCCCTGCTCGATGGTGATGACGCCGTCTTCGCCGACCTTTTCAATCGCCTGCGCGATGATGTCGCCGATGGTCGAGTCGCCGTTCGCCGAAACCGTGGCGACCTGCTTGATCTCTTCCTGATTCTTAACCTTCTTGGAGGCCTTCTGCACCGCTTCAATCGCGGCCGCCACGGCCTTGTCCATGCCGCGCTTCAGGTACATGGGGTTCGCACCCGCCGTCACCTGGCGCAGGCCTTCGTGCACCATCGCCTGGGCCAACACCGTCGCCGTCGTCGTGCCGTCGCCCGCGTTGTCATTCGTGCGGCTGGCCGCCTCGCGAACCATGCGCGCGCCCATGTTCTGGAAGGGTTCCTTCAGATCGATTTCCTTGGCAACCGTCACGCCGTCTTTGGTGATGTGGGGCGCGCCGAAGGACTTTTCAATCAGGACGTTGCGACCCTTGGGTCCCAGCGTCGCGCGGACGGCGTTCGCCAGCTTGTCCACGCCCTCGATGAGGGTCATGCGTGCTTCTTGACCAAAAAGCAATTGCTTGGCCATGTTGTCTATCTCCTTAAGTTGCGCACCTGGGGTGCCACAAAAAAATTACCGTAAGAGCCGGGGAACTTGAACCCCCGTGCCTCGGGAACCTGTTAGCACTCCATTCAATGGAGTGCTAACAAGAGCGCATACTAGCATAACCAACACGGGGTGTCAAGTTCCCATGCCCGGAAACATGCCCCGACAGCCCCGGCACGGTGGAGATCCTCTGGTTTTCTAAATGATTGAAAAAATTGAGGTTAGGAGGTGGGAGCGAGCAGCGGTTTCAGGATTTCGCGCAGCTCCGCCAGGGTGACGGGGCCCTCCACGGTCTTCACCAGCGCCCCCGACTTGTCGTAGACGAACGTGGCGGGAATCATACCGGAAAATTTCCCCCGCAGGGCCTTCAGCAGCGCCTCATCATCCCGCTCATTGAGCACGTAGATTGGAAACGGCACCTTGTGGGCGCGCTGAAACTCGGGAATGGCGCCCGCAATTTCGGCGGCGTCGTCAATGGAGAGACTCACCAGCGCGACTTGCGCCGGATCGGACTCGTCGTGCAGGGTCACGAAATCGGGCATCTCCTTCACACAGGGCACGCACCACGTGGCCCAGAAATTGAGCACGGTCACCTTGCCCCGCGTTTTTTCGAGAACTTCACCGAGCTCCGCAGTGTTCACCGCGCGCACCTCGGGAAGGGGCGCCTCCGAGGCGCTATCGACGGCGGGTGCCGGTTCCGGCGTGGGTGAGACGACCGGGGAGGCCGCCGGACTTTCCTCCGCCACCGGGGTCGGAGGCTCCAAAGGGGCCGGTTCGGTAGCCACCGGGTCGGGTTGCGAGCAGCCCGCAACCAGCAGGGCGCAGGCGACGAGAGCGGGTATGAACAGGCGAAGCGTGTACATGGGGAATCTCCATTCAAATTAAAGGGCGGACGCGTCATCCGCGCCCGCCACACAAATGTTCAGTGCTGTATTTGGTCACTAACCGGCCCGTTTTATACCACAGCCCCAGGCTTTCACGGTAGGTTTCTCCACCGCCTTGCCTGCGGTAAGGGCGTCCAGAGCGTCCTTGAGATAGAAGGCCGTGGGGGTGCTGGTTGGGCCCGCGCGGTCATCCGGAGCGCCGTGATAGGCCAGCTTGCCGTCCTGGTCGATCACGTAGATTTCCGGGGTTACCCGGGCCCCCGCCGCATCCGCCAGCTTGTTGCCCTCGTCCTTGAGGATGGGATAGGGGATCTTCGCCTCCTCAATATGCTTCTGGATCGCCGCCGCGTCCAGATCCTTGTTGGAGTCCACCCCGAGAAAAACCACCCCTTTCTCTCTGAACGCGGTGGCCAGTTCATTGATGGAAGGATCGGCGCCGCGTGAGAAGGGGCACTCCTGGGAAGAGAAGTTGAGGACCAGAATCTTGCCCTTGTAGTCGCCCAGGGCATGCGCTTTGCCCGTGGTGTCGGGCAGCTTGAAATCGGGGAAGGCCGCGCCGATCTTCGGGGCTTCCAGTCTTGCCGCCGAAACACCACTCAGCCAGGCCCCGGTAACCGTCACGGCCAAGGCGAGCCCCGCGACGGCGAAAATGCGTGCTGCAATGTTCATTACGCTACTCCCTGGTATCGGCAGGGCGCCGCGCCGCTGCCACAATCCAAGATCTATATTCCGCCCCCCCACGATGATAAGGTCAGGGCTGGCCCGCCTCGCCTGACGGCTTCTCAACATGCTCGGAATCCGCCGCGGTACTTTTCTCCCCCCGAATGCTGCATCCCCAGGGCGTGATGTTCGATTTCTTAATCGGCTTGCCCATCGTAAGCGCTTCCAGGGCGTCCTTGAGATAAAACTCCGTCGGCGTCGCCTTCGGGTTCAGTCGATTGTCCGGCGGACCATGGAATACCACCTTGCCGTTCTTGTCCTTCACGAAGACTTCCGGCGTAACCCGGGCCCCGGCGGCATCGGCCAGTTCCACTTCGTCATCCTTGAGCATGGGATAGGTCACGCCGGCGGATTTCGCATAGTCACGGAGGGATTCCGGGTCCATGAAGAAGTTCGAGTTCACCCCCAGAAAGACGACGCCCTCGTCCGCAAAAGCCGCCGCCAGTTCGGCCAGGGCCCCATCCACACTCCGGGAGCAGGGACACTCCGGCGTGCTGAAATTGAACACGACGATCTTGTCCTTATACTGGCCGAGGGTGTGCTCCTGGCCCGTCGTATCGGGGAGTGTAAAATCCGGGAAGTCCGCGCCAATCTTGAGGGGCTCCGGTTCTTCGGCAAAGGACAGACCGGGCCAAGCGAGGGTGGCGGCCAGGCTCAGGGCGAGGGTTCCGCGCAACAGGTACTGCATCATTTTCTTTTCCTTGGAAGTGCAAGAATACATTCAGTCCACGACGAGTCTAAGTCAGGGGCGGCAGGGTTTTCCACGCATCCTGAGTCAGGGTGGTACGCAAGCCATCCCGCAACAACTGACAAAACGTCTTGCGGGATATCTCCCGCGCGCCCAGGCTCAACAGGTGGGGATTCGCCACCTGGCAATCGATCAGGGGAATGCCCCATGCCCGGGCGGCCTGGGTCAGGGCAAACATGGCCACTTTCGAGGCATTGTCCCGGTGGGAAAACATGGACTCGCCAAAGAAGCACCCGCCAATCGCCACGCCATAGAGCCCGCCCACCAGTCTGCCCTCGTGCCAGCACTCGATCGAATGGGCATGACCCTGATCATGCAGCCCCACATAGGCCGCCTCCATTTCCGGCGTGATCCACGTGCCATCCTGACCCGGTCGCGGCGTGTCGCCACACGCGCGAATCACCGCTGGAAAGGCCCGATCCAGGGTCACCTGAAATAGGCCGCGCTTGATCACCCGCCTCAGGCTCTGGGAGCAGTGAAACTCCCCCGGAAAGAGCACCATCCGCGGATCGGGCGACCACCACAGGAGCGGTTCCCCCTCGGAGTACCACGGAAAAATCCCGGAACGATAGGCAAGCAGCAAGCGCTCCTCCCGCAGGTCGCCGCCAACGGCAAGCAAACCGTCTTCGGCATGGTGGACCGGCGGAAAGGCGATAAATTGATCGAGTCGGTAAATGGGCATGTCGGTATTATGGCAGTTGGCAGTTGACCGTTGACAGTTGACGGTTGACCCGCCGCAGGCGGAATCGTTGAGCGTCATCAGACGAATAGGTCCAACAGGACGGATTTAATCAATCGGTTCTATCCGTCGAATCGGTCCTTTTGGCGCCTCACCTTTCTTCGCTGTCAACTGTCAACTGTCCATTGTCAACTGAATTCGCCGCGTGCTAGAGTACCCGTGACCTTGCGGGCAATTGGGCCGTATCAAGGCTGGCGACGATGGGCCGCCAAAAAACTCAACGGAGGCGAATACGCGTATGTCTGATGTAGCTGCATTCTTCGACCAGGTGCCGGCGAAAGTGAACAAAGAGAAGATTCAGGGCATGAACTGCGTCTATCAGTTCAACATCACGGGCGACGGTGGCGGTGAATGGAATATCGCCATCGCCAACGGCGACGCTGTGGTGAGCGCGGGCGCCGCGGAGAAGCCCAGCATCACGATCACCATGGAGTCGGGCAATTTCCTGAACCTGCTCCAGGGCAAGCTGAACGGACAGATGGCTTTCATGACCGGCAAGTTGAAGATTCAGGGCGACATGGCCCTGGCCCTGAAGCTCCAGAGTGTCTTCAATCTCGGGTAAGGCAGGATACGCCCGGAGGGGCTTGCCGCCCGTACGCTCGATAGAAACGCCGGGTGTGGGTGGCGCCCGGCGTCAGTCGTGTCGGACTCCGGACCCGCATGTCTTGTACAGGCCGTCAAGAACGTCGCTGAGGCCAGCATGATTTTTCGTCGTCCTCGGCTGTTCACTTCGGCCCTCGCGCTGTGTCTGGCCTTGTCCCTCGCGGCCTGCGGCCAGCGCGCCCGACTCGAAGATCACGATATGGTGCTCAACACGTCCGACGGCATCACCCTCTCGGCACACATCTACCGTCCCGTACAGGCCAATCCGCCGGGTTTGATTCTCGTCCACCGCAAAGGGGGCCGCGCCGCGCTCTGGGAGCCCCTCGCGGTGCGCGCCCAGCAATCGGGCTATCTTGTCGTCACCTTCGATCTGCGGGGGCACGGCGACAGCCGCGATGCCACCGGCCAGCCACTGAATTTCAAGCAGTTTGCCCCGGCGGACTGGCGTAAGGCCCTCTTCGACCTGGATGCGGCCCTGCAGGCGCTGGTGGCCGCCGGTGCGGACCAGGAAAACCTTTTCATCGCCGGTGAGGCCCTCGGCGCAAGCCTGGCCCTCGACTATGCGTCGCAGAACCCGGCGCTGCAGGGCCTCGTCATGCTCTCGCCGGGACTCGAAATCGAGGGTATCGCCGCCGAACCCCTCATGGAGCAGCGTGCCCAGCGGCCGACGCTCCTGGTCTGGGCAGAGGGGGATGCCTACGCGGCCTCGTCCGGGACCACCTTGAAGGCCATCGCCCCGGGGCATATCGAAACCCATACCTACCCGGGCACGGCCCATGGCGTAGATATATTTGCCACATCTCCCCAGGCCACGGGACAGATCGTGGTCTGGCTGAACCAGATGCTGGCGGGCCAGGCCACCCCGGCGACCGCCGCCCCAAATTGAGTCGATTTAACGGAAAAGTTGACACCCCGCTCCGTGGGACCTACAATATTGCGAGAGCATGGCGGGAATCGCGTGCAGCACGTTCGTTTAGTCGTACCCGCCCGGGGTGTCTTGAGGAAGTCAGTTAGTGGAAGCAGTATTGTATCCCCGGAACGTTCTTATTTCCCGGCACAGGCTCTCGATCATGGGAGAACGGTTATGAAACAAGCGCTCTCGGAGTTGATCAGCGTTATTCTACAACGGCTGGAAGAGCATCCAGAAGCCGCCCCGTCCGAATCCGGGATGCGTAAGTGGCTGGCGGGGCAGGGTTACGCCAAGCGCGATATTGATGCCGCCATGCGCCTGGTCGGGGCCGAATTGTCCGCCGAGCAGGCCGAAGGCCGCCGAAACACCGGTACCGTTCGCCATCTCTCCGCCATCGAAAGCCACAAACTTTCTCGCGAGGCCCGCGACGCCCTGGCCCGTTTGGAGCTCTACGAACTGATTGATCCCTACGAGCGGGAAATGATTTTCGAGCGCGTCGTGCAGACGGAGGGTATCGTCACCCTGGACGAACTGGAGTACCTGCTGAGCTGGATTCTCATGGGAACGCGCGACGTGGAGTCGCAGCAGACGATCTTTCAGGTCTTCGAAGGCGGCACCGGCCCCCTGCACTGATTGATCCGAAATACTCAATTACAAATCCCCGTTGGCAATGGCCTGCGGGGATTTCGTTTCTTGACCACGGAAGGGCACGAAATTTCACGGAAGGAGTGAACGAGATAGTCGCGCGATTGTGGTCAAATCGCGAGGGGGACACAATCCAGGCATCAGGGCAAGCGCCATTTCGCAATGTTCAATCGACAATTCAGATCGCTGTAGATTCCGTGAAATGCCGCGCCCTTCCGTGGTCAACCCTTTCCTGGACTGTCAGGGAATTGATAGAAAAGAGCGCAAAGAAGTACTCTCCTTTGCGCTCTTGAACGGTCAAATATCTTCGCTGTTTACCGGTAGCTTTGTCCCGGCGAGTTTCAGCCCTCGCTTGCCGCCTTTTTCCTGGCGGCGGGCTTCTTCGTCGCTGCTTTCTTCTTGGCCGCGGGTTTCTTTGCGGCGGCCTTTTTCTTTGCGGCCGGTTTCTTTTTGGCCGCCGCCTTTTTCTTCGCGGGCGTCTTCTCCGCCTGCGCGGCCAGTAGCGCGATGGACTGCTCCAGCGTGAAAGTCTGCGGATCGGCCTCCTTCGGCAACGACGCGTTTGTGGTGCCGTCGGTTACGTAGGGGCCATAGCGCCCGTCGAACATCTCGATCTTCGTCTCGGTGCCCGGTACCAAGCCCACTTCCCGCAGCACCGTCTTCTGACGTCCCCGGCGCTTCGGCTGGGCCAGCATTTCCAGGGCGGCTTCCAGGGGAAGATGGAACACGTCGTCGATGTTCTTGAGACTCCGGAAATCGCCGTCATGGACGATGTAGGGGCCGAAACGACCGATCGCCGAGCGAATGGGTTTGCCCGATTCTGGGTGCAGGCCCAGCGTGCGCGGCAGGGAAAGATACTGGAGAGCAATGTCCAGCGTGACATTCTCCAGCGTGATGCCCTTGCCCAGGCTGGCGCGCTTGGGCTTCACTTTGCTGCCTTCCTCCTGTTCGCCAAGCTGAACATAGGGGCCGTACGGACCCAGAATAGCATAGATGTTCTTGCCGGTTTCCGGATCCTGGCCCAGCGGTTCATCCGCCTTGGCCCGGGCTTCCAGCAGGGCCTCCGCCTGTTCCACCGTCAATTCATCGTAGGTCACATCCGAAGGGATGGAGGCCGTATTGCCCGTACCGCCCTCGCCCTTTTGGATGAAAGGCTGAGCGCGTCCCAGGCGTACGACCAGGGGCTGACCGTCCGCCGCAATCCCCACCGGGATATTCGGGAACTCGATCTTGTCCAGCTCCGATTCAATCGTGGGGGCGAGCCCGGCGCCGAAATCGCCGTGACCGTTGTAGAAGGCGCGGAGGAAATCCACCCAGTCCATCTGGCCTTCAGCAATCGCGTCCAGCGCATTTTCCATCCGCGCCGTAAACTTAATCTCGACATATTCCGGGAAGTGGTCGCGCAAGAGGAAGGTCACCGCGATGCCCACGAAGGTGGGGACCAGCGCCTTACCCTGCTTTTCCACATACCCGCGCTGCTGGATGATGGAGATTGTTGGCGCATAGGTCGAAGGCCGGCCAATGCCTTCTTCTTCCAGTCGTCGCACGAGCGAGGCCTCGTTGTAGCGCGCAGGGGGCTTCGTCTCATGGCCCAGGGCATTAATATCGTCAATCGTGACCTTCTGGCCGGGGCCGGCTTTATCGCCCTCGGCCAGGGCGGGCAGGAGCGAATCCTGCTGGCCGCTGTCCGCCACCTTCAAAAATCCGGGGAACGTCACCACCGATCCGTTGGAACGCAACGTGGCCTTCTTTCCGTTGGCGTTGGCTTCGAAATCGATGGTTGTGCGCAGCAGTTCCGCATCGGCCATCTGGGAGGCCAGGGTGCGGTTCCAAATCAGGCGATACAGTTTCAGGTCGTCGCCGCTGATGTACTTTGCGGCCTGTTCCGGCGTGCGGCTCAAGTGCGTCGGGCGGATGGCCTCGTGGGCCTCCTGCGCCATCTTCGATTTGGTGGAGAACTGACGGCGGTGGTGATAGCGCTCGCCGTACTTGTCTTTAATCACCTTTTCCGCTTCTTCCAGCGCCCGGTTGCTCAGGGTCACCGAGTCGGTTCGCATGTAGGTAATCAGACCTTCCCGCTCGCCACCGCCCAGGTCCACGCCTTCATAGAGGCGCTGGGCCACGCGCATGGTGTCTCGCGGGGAAAATCCCAGCACCGAACTGGCCGCCTGTTGCAACGTGGACGTGATAAACGGGGGATAGGGCCGGAGCTTGGCCTCTTTCTGCTGGACCGAGGTAATCGTCCACGGCACGTGGGCCTTCAGACCCTCGCTCAGGGAACGGGCCTCTTCCTCTTTCAGCCACAGCACCTTGTCCGACTTCAGCAGACCGGTGGTCTCGTCAAAATCCTTGCCCGAGGCGATGCGCTGGCCGTTCACCTCGACCAGGGTCGCCATGAAATCGATCCCTTCGGCTTTGAGGGCCGCCTCGATGTCCCAATAGTTCGCCTTGTGGAAGGCCCGGCGCTCTTCCTCCCGTTCCACCACCAGGCGCACCGCCACGCTCTGCACGCGGCCCGCGCTCAGCTTGGTACGGACCTTTTTCCACAGTACGGGGGAGAGGGAATAACCGAAAAGACGGTCCAGAATGCGGCGCCCTTCCTGGGCCCGCACCAGCTCCTGATTCACGTCCCGGGGATTCGCAACCGCCTCGCGGATGGCTTCCTGGGTGATCTCGTGGAATACGATGCGCCTGACCGGCACTTTGGGCTTCAGAATCTCCAGCAAGTGCCAGCTTATGGCTTCCCCTTCGCGGTCTTCGTCCGTCGCGAGAACAACCTCGTCGGCCTCCTTAAGGTGCTTCTTCAGCTCCGCAATCTGCTTCTTGCTGTCCGCCTGCACCACGTAAATCGGTGCGAAGTCGTTCTCCACATCCACCGCCATCCGCGCCCAGGGCTTCTTCTTATATTCAGCCGGAATCTCGTCGGCGTTGCTCGGGAGATCACGGACGTGGCCGTAGCTGGCCAGCACCGTGTGGTCCTTGCCCAGGAACTTCCCGATGGTCTTCGCCTTCGCCGGGGACTCTACAATTACCAGTTTCAAGGGGATATCCTTATCAGGGCAGAAATTGCCCGCGCGGCCCGCCCGAATGCCGGGGGGCCGTATTCAACAGCTCATGCTTTGGCGAGACATTAACACCTTGCCCGTCCCAAGGGCAAGTAGGCTAGTCTGGGTAATTGTGCGCCAAAATGGAACTTAACTCAAAAAATCGAAGATGCGCTTCGGCTTTTGCGGTGGTGGAATCGGACTGATCAGACTGATTAGACCGATCAGATCGGTCCGATCCGTTTGATCCCTCCGATCGCCCTTCGCAGATCACAGCATCGCTTGCTTCCACAAGCCCGCCTCGCCCAAAATGCGCCCAAGGTACGATCGCCCATGTCGCAAATCCCCATACTCCAGTTCATGAACTACCTCAAGATCGAGCGGAACTATTCGCCCCACACCCTGCGGGCCTACATGCGCGATCTGGACCACTTCTGCGCCTGGATGGTGCTCGGGCCCAGGGCCTTTGACCTGCCGGACGACGAAATCCTGCCCCAGGCCTCCCTTGATGTGCTTCAGCGGGCCGACAAGCAGAACATCCGCTCTTACCTCGCCCATATCCAGACCCGGGGCAACTCCCCCCGGACCACGGCCCGGAAACTGGCCTCGCTCAGGGCCGCCTACCGCTATTTTGTCCAATCGGACTATTTAAAGGATAATCCCGCCAAGGCCGTTTCTTCGCCGAAGCTGCCCAGGGACCTGCCCGATGTACTCTCCATCCCCGAGGTAACGGCCCTGCTGGAGGCCCCGGACACCTCGAAACCGCTCGGCATCCGGGATCGCGCGTTGATGGAGACGCTCTACAGCAGCGGCGCCCGCGCCAGCGAGGCCCGGGGCGTAAAGCTGGGGGATGTAGACCTGATCCAGAGCACCATGCGGGTGTTCGGCAAGCGGAAGAAGGAGCGCATCGTCCATCTTGGCAAATTCGCCCGGGAAGCACTCAAGAACTATCTGGGGGTTCGTGCCTCCATCGGGGAACCGAAGCATGATGTCCTTTTTGTCAACGCCCGGGGCGGCCCGCTGACCACCCGAAGCATCCAGCGCGTTGTGGAGCACTACGTGCGCCTGGTACTGCCTGGCAGGCGGGAGGTCTCGCCCCACACCCTTCGCCACACCTTCGCCACCCACATGCTCGACGGCGGCGCGGACCTCCGCACGGTGCAGGAACTTCTCGGGCACGAAAATCTGTCATCCACGCAGATATATACCCACGTGAGCATCGAGCGCCTCAGGCAGGTCTATGAGCAGGCGCACCCGCATGCGTAGCAGCTTCCGGCTGTAAGCATGCGGCGATTGAAAAAGGGTGAACGACCGTTGGGCACAAGTTCACTGGGAGCAGCCATTGCCCGCAAAACAATGGTTCGACCACGGAAAGACACGGAAATTCACGGAAGAAGATTCACCGCACAGGGCCTGCGTGCGCGTTACCGGACCCAATACGCCGGTAGCCCCGGTTTCGTATCGATCAGGATCTCCCGGATGGCCCGGCACTTCGCATTGGTGAGAAAGAGCAGATCCGGGGTGGCCTCGGCCCCCGTGAGGATGTTCCACAGGCGCTGGTAGACGTAGTCTTTCATGGCGCCGGGCAGGCCGTCGAACTGGGGCGAGTAGATGAGGTAGCTCAGGGGATACGTGAACAGCCTGCTTTCCAAATCCAGCTCACGCAGCGAGCGCCCCTGACTGTCCCGGGGACCCAGCGCGGAAAATGCTTCCGCAAAGCCCGAGGTCCCTTGAATTGGGGACTTCAGCTCTTCTTCATGGGCGAAGATCATATAGTCCACCAGCGCGTCGCCCGCGCTCTTGATGATCCGCTGGCTCGATTCGCTGAGTTCATCCGGGGCCCGGTCGAATATCTTGTCCATCACCGCCTGGCGATGGAGCGCCATGCGCGTTTCGAAGTTGGCTTGCGTCATCAGGTTGTGCATGTGGGCCTGGTGCTCCAGCACCAGCATGGCCACGATATCGCTGTGCGGGGTCAGGTAATCCGCCGTGTTCACCCGTGGCGGCAGCGTCGGCTGGTTGGCCCCAGCTTCCACGTCGATAATCGCGTCATAGGGCGTTTCCGTGGCGATCTGGTTGCCCCGATGGCGGGCGTTGCCATGGGTCCCCGTGATGTACCAGCCGCCCCAGCGTTCTTCCATCGGCGTGGTGTGATCCGTGAGCGCGGAGCCCGCTTTCATGATGGGCTGACCGTCTTGCGCGGGAAAAACGGAGCGCACAATGTGCCCTGGGATATTCCGCGTCATGCTCCCGCCGTGGCACTGAAGGCATTCGTGCCGCTGGCGCACAATCTCCGGCCGCGACCCGGCGCCGGGAGCGAGGGTGTAGAACACCGTTCCCAACTTCGGGTCGGCGGCGGAGATTTCCACCACATCGCTGTGCTGCACCGAACCAATGTAGACGTCGTCATTGAAGTAAATGGCGCGGGGCGCGGCGGGGGATATGTTGTTGATCTGGAGCGAAGTCTTGGAAAAGACCAGCACCTGGGAGGACTCGGGAACCCCCAGCAGCTTTAACAGCGGCCGGAGGTAACCGTGCTCGTCCTGGGCGAGCGTGGCGCTCCCGGTTTCAATTTCGGTCCGCAGCCGCTCGATGGGATTGTCCGGTGCGGTTTCGCTGTAGCTGATCGGCGGCGCCTCAAAGGCGTCCTGAGCAAGCGCGGCCCGGGGGGCGACGCAGGCGAGGAGGATCAGGTTTCGTAAAAGTGTATTCATAATATATATTATGCCAGCGTTGCCCCGTGACAGTCCAGTCGAATCAAGGAACCCGTGCTCCCAATGGGACAAATGGCGCTCCGCTCAGGTGGAGCAGATACAACCCGCAGTTGGCCGTGCTTCGGCCGCCCTCGAAGCGCTCAAAATATCCCGTGTTCCATAGAACGGCCAGGGCGGCTTCCCAGTTCGCGTGGGTTTCCCCCTCCGCGGCGGCGATCTTCCTCAGGCCGACCAGAAGGGCGTAGGGCGTGGGATGGGCGCCCTCGCCGATGTCCACACCCGGCCCGAGCTGGGTCAATTCCCAGGCCATATTGTCCAGCATGGCGACGGCAAACGGTCGCAACTCCCCGGCCTCCTCCACATCGCCTCTGTCACGGAAGGCGCAGTAGGCTTCCGTCATGGCCCAGGTATTCATCGCCTGATACCAGAGAATGCTGTTGTGCCCGTCCCACATGCGTCCGGGGGTCCGGGCCACCGGATTGAGTTCGGCAAAGGGCTGATGGGCCATGCCGTCCACGAGACCGTCCGCGTCGCGATCCATGAGTACGCCCGGCTTGAGATTGCGTTCCAGCCGATCCACCAGGGCATCTCGAAAGGGCGCCTCGCCGGTGAGGGCATAGAGTTGCGCCAGGAGCCAGATATTCTTGGCCGTGTAGTTGTGGTTGCGCACCGCCGGCTCCTTCGCGCTCCACGCGGCCGCCAGCCGGGCCGAGGCCTCGAAAAGACCGCGGTCTTCCGGCGTGCCCGCTTGCAACCAGGCCTCCACCATCAGGGCGCCCGCCCAACCGTGGTCGTAGGCCGCGCCGCCATCATAGGCCCGGGGCGTCACCGAAAAATCCGCCACCACAAAGCGCTCGCCCGCCCAGATCCCCGACGTATAGGCAGGGCAGAACTGGGGGAGCTTGCCGCAGATTTCCTCCACGCGCTCCCGAACCACGCCGCCCCGATAACAAGGGTCGCTTCTCTCAGCAAGGCGTCCGGCATAGCCATACAGGCCGACATGGGTAACCAGCGGCTCCGGAGCGTGGGCGGGACCGTATTGTGCGCCTTCGACTTGTTTCGCGATCAGCGCGAGCAACTCTTCCGGCGCGGGATAGCCCGCGAGACGCGCATAGTATCCACCCAGCGCCGCGGCGGGCCATTCACGACCGATGGGAGGGCAATCCTCCCCGTAGGTGTTCAGCCCCGGAAGATGCACCGTGTTCCATGCCGTCGCGACGTCTTCCAGCGTGGGCGGTGTGGTGTCTGGTGCGGCCCGGGCGAATTCCACATCGGGGCACCCGACGCAGACGGCACGGGTCTCCCGGGCCGCAGCAATCGCCGCGACGCAGTCCGCGATCGAGCCCTGATACATGGCGTCCTCAATGGCCGTAGCCTGGTCGGGCGTGCCATAGGGATTACCACATCCTTTCGCCTGGCAGCCGGAGACGAGGACGGTAAGCAAGAGAAGGCAGCCAATCGATGGGGGGCGGAGAAGGGCCTGTCGTGGTCCCAGCGTACGGAAGATTTTCAGTTGGTAGCATCCTGTATTGAAGCAGTGAAATGGTTTGTTTCGATGACAACGCAATATTTTATGGGGGTGAACAGTCTCGATCACCGGATGTCTCCATCCCATCCCAACTGAGATCACCCCGGAGAGGTTCCAAGTTCGTACTTCAATTCCCCTTGGGTCTCAGGTAGACTATACCGTATTCCCGACCCGGTTCGACTAGATTCGCACGGGGTCGATGTTCTCCCAAGCGCCGGACAGCCGATTGGAATCACAATGGAGCGACTGACAGCAAAGAATTTTCTTGGTATCGGCCAAGCCGATTTGGAGGTCGCCAAGTTTACCGTAATCATCGGGCCCCAGGCTTCCGGAAAGAGCGTGCTCGCGAAGCTGATACATTTTTTTCGCCGTAGTTTTGTGTCCAGCGTTTTAGAACTGGCGCTTGGGTCTCGTGGTCAAGTTTGGGTTGACGGGTACTGGTCAGAGCAGTTCTGTTCTTACTTCTCTCCGTTGTCGTGGGGCGACGGATCCTTTGAGCTCAACTATGCTGTCGGTAACTTCAGCGCCCGAATCCGTCGGAACTCAGGAGCAAAAGATATCGAAGTGGAATTCGACGGATTGGATGGAGCGGTCGAGGAAGTCACTTCGAGGATCGATGATGGAGCGAGGGCACGACAGGTGCACTTTGCCCTGGGCGGAAAATATGACCAGGCCGACTCCCTGTTTATCCCCGCTGGTCGATCGTTCCTGTCGATCCTTCAGCAGAACGCGTTCAAAATCTTTCGCGAGAATCCAAGACTCGATCCGACCATGTGGGAATTTGGTGCCAAGTTCGAAACCTACAGGCAGTTTTACGCCCTGGACGCGTTGGAGAGTGAAAGCGACCCTCATAGCGTTCAGTTGCAGGTACTGTTCAATCTTGTTCTCAAGGGAAATTATCGACGCGACAACGAGCAGGACTGGATCGATGTCGGAGGGCGCTCCGTCATTTTGTCCGATGCTTCATCGGGACAGCAATCGGTATTGCCACTGCTCTTGGCATTGTCGTCGCGTGATACAAGATTACGCAAATTATCAGTCATCATCGAGGAACCGGAAGCACACTTGTTTCCCGATTCGCAGCGGAATATTATCCGATTGCTGTCCCTGTTACAGCGTCGCTACGAGACGAGATTTCTCGTCACGACCCACAGCCCATACATCCTGACCGCGTTGAACAACCTGATTATCGCGGGTGACGTCCTGGAAAGGCTCGGAGAAAGCAATGCGGTGGACCCGGATTTCCAGCTTCGCTACGAGGAGGTAAGGGCTTACACCATTCAGGATGGCCAATTGGTTAGTATTCTGGACGAGGAGAGCCGCCTGATTGGTGTGAACGTGATTGACGGAGTATCGGAAGTCCTGTCCGAGGAATTCGACCGGCTGCTTCGGCTTAAGTATTCGGAAGTCAGCGCGTGAACATTCCGGACGAATGCATAGAAACTCGAAATGACCGACTCATCGTGACCGAGGAGGAGAAGAGGAAGCTGGTCATCGATAATCCAGCCATGAAAACCGTGAGGCGAATTGCCGTGGATCGGTGCGTCTTTAAGGGCGATTCAACGAGTAAGCGTTGCGACTATATTCTGGAAATATCGGTGCCGCTTCAATCGGTGTTTTATCTGGAACTCAAAGGATCGAAAATCGACCACGGTATTGAGCAACTCGCGGTGACGTTGGGGCACTTCCGGGAGCGGCACGGGGACGCAACGAAGAAGTGTATACTGGTGGCGTCAAAGGTACCCAGCCTCAGCGCTGATACCCAGGCGCGCAAAGATAGATTCTATCGAACACACAGGGTTGAAATTGAAATTAAGCGGTTACAACACCGAGTAACCATCTGAGGTCACACCCCCTCCATACCTCCATGCAGCCCTATTTCCCCGCCACGCTCTCCCTCACCTGGCCCGTCGCCCCATCGATGTTCAAATTCAGATTCTCCTCCTCATCCAGATAAAACACGTATCCGTCATTCATCTCATGGATAGTCTGATCCCCGTAGGGCACTTCAATCGTGGGATCCGGGTTGTAGGGATTGAAGGCGGAGTTATCGTAGTGAGAGACCGTCCGGATCTTCGTGCCCTTGGGAAAACGCTTCGTGCCGGGGGCGTACTGATAGGCGAGCTGCCAGTCGAAGCTGTAGTTGGGGATGGTCAGCAAAGTCTCGCTGTGGCCGTCGGGATAGTCCGCGAAAAAGGTCATGTCCCGCCCTCGCGTGTGCATGTGGGTGAAGAGCGCTATCACCGTGGCGTTGTGGGGGATCGTCTCCTCCGCACTCATCCGGTAGAAGGGCTCGCCCGGGGGAATAGCGATGGTCTCCGGGCGTATGCGCTGGTGGAAGGTGCGCTTGGCGACGATCCCGTCCGCATAACGAATCCCGACCCGCATCTGGTCGGTCTCGGGCTTGCCCGTCGTGACGTAGTGGATCTGAATTGTCAGCACGGCCCCCTTCGGAATCATCATGCCGACCCCCGGCGCAAGATCCACGGGATTGCCGCCGGGTACTTTGCCGGTCAGGAAACCGTTCTGCTCGTCATAAGGCTGGCCGGGCAGGGTGTAGATTAAATTGGCGTGGTGCACCACCTCGGAATTGCCCGGAAGGATTTCCAGACCCTGCACCCAGATGTCGGCGGCGAACTGATAGGGGAGTGTCACATAGCGATAGGGGATAAAGCCCTCGGCTGGAATCTGCTCCACGTCCTTCGCCGTGAGAACGAGATCGGGCTCGCCGATGGCCCATTCGGAATCGGGAAACACAGAAGGGGCGGGGGCGAGTGCGGGATCCCCTTCGGGCTTATCTCCTCGGATCCACTGGGCGAGGAGGGTCTTCTCCGCTTCGGTGACGGTACGTTCATTGACGAAGGGCCCATGCTTCCGCGCGCCATACCACGGGGGCATGCGCTCCTCCAGGACCACCTCCAGGATCATGTCCGCCCGCGCGGACGCGTGGCGATAGTCCTGCAGGGCGAAGGGCGCGGTCTGGCCCGGGCGGTGGCAGGCCACGCAATGCTCATTCAGGATCGGGGCAATGTGCTCGCTGTAGGTGACGGGCGCGTCGGGATCGGGAACGGCACGGGCCGGGATCGCTCCGCCGTCCACGGGCCGCTCGGTTTCCGGGACCCTTTCGCCCGCGAGGACGGCATCCAGCGCCGCCGCGACGCCCGCCCCGTCGCCGCGATAGCGCAGCCGCTTGTCCCGGCCGTCGAGAATGACGAAGGAGCCCAGCTTTTCGACGCCCAGCGCTCTCGCGGCGCTACCGTCGGGATCACCCAGGAGGGTAAAGGGTAGTTCCCGCTCGATGCCATGGAGTGCGATGGTGGGGATGGTGTCGGCGGGCGACGGGTGGACAGCGGCGATCTCGACGCCTTTATCGCTCCAGGATTCGTGAAGCGACTTCAGGTGTGTATCCAGCGCCGCCCGACCGGGATCGGCTGTGGCGGTGAACGCGAATACAAAGGCCGCTCGTTCGCCAAAGTCGTCCAGCGTCCTCGGTAGAAAGCGAATGTCTTTAAACGTCATGCCGCCGACCGCATCGCCCGGCGCGAGCGCTCCGGCACTCAGGACCAAGGCCCAGCAAAGCAGGGCCACGAATACTCGTCTACGCATCACAGGTCTCCCGGCCCGGTGTCAAGCCAATGGACCGCCCCGACGGCGGACTCTTGATACTATACCGCGTACGGGTTTTGTGTCGCTATTCGAAATTCCGGGCCATTGGCGCGGCGGGCTGTGGAACGAAGGGTCTGGGAAGCGCCGTTTCCCGTTTGACATCAAAACCCTTAATTTCGTATAGTTACGCCCTTAGCTCAATCTTTGGAACTGGGACGGGCGCACTATGTCTGTTTCCGGACGGTCCCGGTTTTCTTATCCGTTGTCTAAAAATACGAATTTGAGATGTAAAAGGAGCATAGCGTGAAGCGCACTTTCCAGCCTTCGAACATTAAACGGAAGCGCACCCATGGTTTCCGTGCCCGCATGGCCACCAAGAACGGTCGCCGCGTAATCAGCAGCCGCCGCCGCAAGGGCCGGAAGAGCCTCACGGTTTAAATTGAATGTGATGATCCTGTAGTGCGGGACCAGACAGTCGAATCCAGCGATATGACACCGGACCCCTCCGCAACTCCATCGGGCGGCCCCCGCGGCGTTTCTGCGCGCTGCGGCGGAAACAGCTTTCCGCCGGCGGATAGAATCCGGAAGAAATCTGAATACGGCGCGGTTTTTTCCAATAGCCGCAAGGTCGCGGATCGCTATTTCGTCTGTTATCTGGCAACGCAGGAGCAGCAAGGGACCAAGATGGGCCTTGCGGTGTCTCGCAAGGTCGGCAAGGCCGTGACGCGCAACCGCGTGAAGCGTTACCTCCGCGAATTCTACCGTACCCACCGGCCATTCCTGTCGCCACCGTGTCACTTCGTGGTGGTGGCGCGGCCGGAGGCGGCGGGGCTGGACTACGCAACCTGTGTACAAACGATGAAGCGCTTGCTCCATCGCGGCGGCGTAATGGATGGTTAAGGTGCTGGTCGGCATAATCCGCCTCTACCAGCGCTGGCTGTCCCCCTGGCTTGGCCAGAATTGCCGATTCTATCCCTCCTGCTCCCAGTATGCCATTGACGCACTCCGGACCCATGGCGTCGTCTACGGACTCCTTCTGGGCGCCTGGCGCATCCTCCGATGCAACCCCTTCTGCAGGGGGGGGCACGATCCCGTGCCCGAGAAGCGCCATGGCCATTGAGGAGCATCCGTCACAACACCGGCCCCCGCACGCGTTGCGCCACATGCACGGCGCCCCGGGCCGAGGAGAAGCACTTTTATGATGCTGGGTGACAATCAGCGCGATAAAGACGCGCAGCGGAATAATTTTATCTTTATTATTCTGATGTCCGTGCTCGCGATTTCGACGTTTTATTTCATGCCGCCCCCGACGCAGCAGCAGGCCCCCCCGGCCGCAACGGGCACCGTGGCGCCCGGGCAACCGAGTGCGCCCGTCGCCGCGCCGACGGCCCCGGCCATTCCCGCGGAAAGCGCGCAGGCGCTCAGCGGGCTGATTTATGATCCCGCCCAGGGCCCCGCGCAAGAGTTTACCCTGTCCAACGTCGACGCCGACGGCACCTCCGGGCTTGACCTCGTCTTCACCGACGTGGGAGCCCGGCTCAAGCAGGGCACGGTCCACGTGGTCCACGGCGAAAAGCAGTCCCTCGTGCCGCTCTGGGGCGACGTTGCCGAGAACGAGGCGGTATACCCCCTGAGCCTCGTATTCCAGAATGAATATCTCGGCGATTACCTCAACAAAGTTCGTTGGACGCCGGAACCGGGCGGGGACGGACGCTCCCTGAGCTTTCAGGTGCAGTTGCCCGAGCCCTATGCCGCCACCGTCAAGAAGACCTTTACCCTCTCCGCCGAACACCCCAATGTCCTCGATGTCTCGGTGACCTACATCAACAATGGTGGCGAGGCCCGTCGACTGGGGCTCGATACCGAACCGGCCTACTCGCTCTACTGGGCGCCGAACGTAAACTCCGGCGACCAGAGCAATGCGATGTCGCACCAGGAGATCGTCTGGCGCGAAGGCGAGGCGAACATCCATTTCCCCACCAAGGATCTCGAGCGCCCGATCGACGGCACCTACTCGAAGGTCATGCAGGCGCCGAACTGGGTCGCCGTCAAGAGCGCTTTTTTCATCGTCGCCATGAAGCCCGAGTATGAAGGGGCTCGCGGCTGGAGTCTGGGGGATCCCAAGCACTTCCAGGTCGCCCTGAGCGTCCCCCGCACCGAAGTGGCGGCCGGCGCCGCGGATATCCGCAGCTTCAAGGTTTACCTCGGTCCACTTCAGGGACACAGCCTGGCCCAGGCCTGGCCCGACCTGAAAACCTCCCTCGAATTCTTCACCATGTTCGGCATCATGGACACCTTTGCCAAGGGCATGCTCTGGGTGCTGAACTGGTTCTACGGACTCAGTTCTTTCACGGCCAACTATGGCCTCGCCATCATCTTCCTCACCATTCTCGTGCGCACCGCCATGTTCCCCTTGACCCTCAAGGGCATGAAGAGCATGAAGAAGATGCAGAAGCTCGCGCCCGAGATGGAAGAGATCAAGAAGGAAGTGGGCGAGGACCAGCAGGAACTTCAGAAGCGCATGATGGAGCTCTACCGCGAGCGGGGCGTGAACCCCCTCGGCGGCTGCATGCCCATGCTCCTCCAGATGCCCATCTTCATCGCGCTGTATCGCGTCTACGCGACGGCCTTCGAATTTCGCGGCGCACCCTTCCTGGGGTGGATTACCGACCTGTCGAAGCCCGACGCGCTGTTCACGCTGCCTTTCGTGATCCCCATGCCCTTCATGGCCAACGGGATCGAGCACTTCAATCTGTTGCCCTTCCTCATGGGCGGGGCCATGGTCCTGAGCACCAAGCTCATGCCGACTTCCGGACCGGTGCAGAACCCGCAGCAGAAGATGATGATGACGCTGATGCCCATCTTCTTCAGCGCCATCTGCTACAACATGGCTTCCGGCCTCAACTTGTATATCTTAACGAGCACCTTGCTCGGTATCCTCCAGAATTATTTTGTTCATGTGAGCGACGAAGAACTGAAAGCCAAGCCGGGGGCGGTGGCCAAGAAGAAAGCCCGCCCGAAGCATTTCTACGCGGCGGCGCAGGCGAGAAAACGGGAGATGGCGCGGGAAGAGCGCCGGGGAAAGAAGAAAGGTCCGCGGGGCAAGGAGTCCGGTAAGGACTGAGGACGAATCCACTAACCATCCGGCAAGAGCGCGGCAAAACCGGAGTAACGAGGGCGGAGGCCCCGAAGGAGATAGAGAGCCATGAAAGCAGTGGAGGCCAGCGCGAAGACACGCGAAGAAGCCATTCAAAGCGCGCTGAAGCAGTTGGGTGTCGAGATGTACGAAGTCGATAAGATCGAAATTATCGACGAGGGAAGCAAGGGGATTCTTGGGTTTGGCGCGCGACCGGTAAAGGTCCGGCTCATTGTGGAAAATATGCCCGACGAGCCCCAGCGCCCCGCCGCGAGTGAGCGGCCCCGCCGCGAGGGAAATCGCCCGGAACGGGGTGAGCGTCAGGAACGTAGCGAACGTGGTCGCGGTGATCGTGGACAGCATCGCGAAAAGACCGAAGCCCGCGAGAGAGGCGAAAACCGGGATGGCCAGGGCGGTCGGGACAATCAGAATGCCCGCGGCGGCCACGGCGACAGGCCGGCCGGCGAACGCGGTAATCGCGACGGCAACCGTGCCAAAGCGCAGGAAGGCCAGCAGGCCGGTGGAGAGCGCGAAGGCCAGCAGCCCCGCGGCGAGCGTGGCGGACGCGGTCGCGGACGGGGAGAGCGCGCCGAGAAGCAGGGGGATAACCAGCAGTCCCGCGGTGATCGTGAGCGCAATCGTCCCGAACGCAAAGAAAACCGTGGCGAGCGGGCCGAACGTCCGGAGCGCAAAGAGCGTCAGGAACGGAAAGAACGCCCCGAGCGTAAGGAACGTCCGGAACGCAAAGAGCGTCCCGTAGCCGCGTTGGCCGATGGCGAAGCGCCTTCGGACGAATTTGTCGAACAGCAGGAAAGCTCCGGCATCGACACGACCGCGCCCATCACCGATGAGCAGGGTGTGGAAGCGGCGTCGCTCCTCGAAGCCATCATTACCCACATGGGCATCGCCGGCACGGCGGCCTTCGTTCGCTCCGAAGACGGAAGCGCCCGCATCAACGTGTCCTCCGAAGACAGCGCCATCCTGATTGGTCGCAAGGGCCGCAACTTGAGCGCCATGCAGTACCTGATCAACCGCATGATCTCTCGGGGCGACACCAATGAAAACACCGAGCGCATCGTTGTCGACGTGGAAGGCTATGTCGACCGCCGTCGCGAGTCCCTGGAAGAACTGGCCCGCACCATGGCCAACCGGGCGAAAGAGACCCAGCGCAACATGCGCCTGAAGCCGCTCAGCCCCCAGGAGCGGCGCATCATCCACCTGACCCTCCAGGGCGATGAGGAAATCCGTACCTTCAGTCTGGGCGAGTCCCTCTTCCGCAGCGTGGTCATCAGTCCGAAGAATGCGACGCGCCCCGAGCGCGCGCCCCGTTCCAGTCGGGGCAACCGGGGCGGACGCCGTCGCGGTGGCCGTGGCCGTTCCGGAGGCGGCGAGTACGCCGGTCGGAGCGAGGGTGGCGATATCGATGTAGGCGCCCTGAGTGACTGACACCGGTGATACGATTGTTGCCATCTCCACCCCCCCGGGCGAAGGGGGGGTGGGGATTGTTCGTTTAAGCGGTCCCGACGCCATCGCGATCGCTTCGGCCATCTTCCGATCGTCCCGGGGCCGCAGTCTGGACGATGCCGCGCGCGCCGTCTTTCACGGGCACATCCTCGGGGCCGACGACGCGACTGTTGATGAAGTGCTCTGCCACGTCATGCGCGCCCCCCACACCTACACCCGCGAAGACGTGGTGGAGATCAATGGTCACGGCGGCCCCGCGCCCCTCAACGCCATCATGGAAGCCGCGCTGAATCAAGGCGCACGGCTGGCCCGGCCCGGCGAGTTTACCCTGCGCGCCTTTCTGAACGGGCGCATCGATTTGGTTCAGGCTGAAGCCGTCATCGACCAGATTCAGGCCCGAACCCGCGCCAACCTGCAGGCGGCAAACGCGGCCTCCAGCGGGGTCCTGTCCCGCACCCTCTTTCAAATGCGCGAAGTGCTGCTGGAGTTGCTCGCCCGAGTTGAAGCGGTGGTAGACTTTCCGGAAGACGATATCCCGGATCTTATCGACGAGGCCCTCATGGCCCAGGCGGCCGAGGCCCATCGCCAGATGCTCGATCTATTGCGAAAGAGCGAGGCGGGCCGCGTTTACCGCGACGGCGCCATCCTGGCCATCGCGGGCATCCCCAATGTCGGCAAATCGAGCCTCTTCAACGCCCTCTTGCGCGACGCCCGGGCCATCGTGTCCGCCCAGGCAGGAACTACCCGCGACCGCCTCGAAGAATACATCACCCTTGCCGGCGTGCCGGTCAAGCTCATCGACACCGCCGGCGTGCGGCACACCGACGACGAGATTGAGCGTCAGGGGGTTCAGATTGCCCGGGACGTGCAGAAGTCCGCTCAGGTGGCGTTGCTCGTGCTGGATGCCTCGCGAGAGAGCAAGGAAGAAGATAGCGATCTGTTCCAAGAACTGATCGCCCTGGAGATCCCCGTCGTCCTCGCACTGAACAAGTGTGACCTCGTCGACGAGCCGCGAATTCCCGAGTGGGCGCGTGAAGCCACCGCCGCTCAGTTTGTGTCGGCGCTCACGGGCGCGGGGCTCAGTACCCTGGAAGAAACGCTCGGCCGGATTCTCCTGGGGGGCGCCAACATCGCGGCGGACGAAGCGCTGGTAAATCGTCTCCACCAGCAGGACAGTCTGCGCCGTGCCGCGGCGTGCGTGGAGCGATTTCTCGGAGGACAGGGGATGTCGCCGGAGTTTCTGGCGCTGGAACTTCAGGAGGCGCTTCAAGCCCTCGGCGAGATCACGGGAGAGACCACGCCGGACGATGTGCTGGCCGCGATCTTCGGATCGTTTTGCATCGGGAAGTAGCGACTCGTCTCGGTAAGAGACAAAAAAAGAGGTCTGACACGACGAACCGTACCAGACCTCCGCGGAAGGAGAAACGCCACTTGTGGCGCTGACCAACCCAATTCTACCACAGCCTCCGGAAATCGGCAAGTGATCTTTGTGTTTGGATGGAATCGTCGCGTCGCGTCGCCCGCCAAATTCCGCCAATAATTTGCGTTTTTTGGAGATAAACACGCGCCAAAAGATCACAAATAAACACAAACCGACATTTAAACTACAGGCGAATAACCGACGCATTCAGTCGTTCCGCCACCGTAACAACGTCTTCCCGACAGGTGAAAAGCAGGATCTGATTCTGGCCAACCAGACCATGGATCAGCGTCATCGCCGATTCCAGACGTTCGTCGTCGTAGTTCGCAAAGGGGTCATCCAACAGCATGGGGATGCCCTCGCCGTTCTCGCTCACACACTGAACGAAGGCGAGGCGCAGCGCGAGATAGATTTGATCCACGGTGCCCTTGCTCAGGGATTTTTCCGGCGCGTCGTTCACCTGATCCGTGGCCGGCACCCGCACACCCACGCTCAAGTCGCGGGCGAGGAAGAGTTCGCTGTAGTTGCCACAGGTGATCGCCGCAAGATAGTCGCTGGCGATGCGCGCCAGCTTGGGCGCGATCTCCGCATGCTTGTCTTCGGCGACGGACTCCATGAGGGCCATGGCGTAGCTTGCGGCTTCGATCTCGGCTTCCATCGCGAGAATGCCGGACTCCGTCAGGGCGATCTCCTCTTCGAGCTCGCCGAGGGCGCGGGTGCGTACGCTCTGTTCGGTGAGTTCAACGTGGAGCGCGTGCTCCTCCTGGATTTTGCGTTCGATACCTTCATTGAGGCGCGCGATCCGTTCGCGCAACACCTCGGGGGGTGTTTCGGGGGAAGGGCCGCCGCCACCGAAGCGCGCCACCCGCTCCTGCAGGGAAAGGAGGGTGTGTCGGTCGAGCTTGTCCGCCAGCCGGTCCTCCAGATGTTCCCGCTCCTGCTCCAGCGATTCGAATTCGCGGGCATCGGCCGCCCGGAGATTCCACGTCTCGAAAGTGTCTATGTTCGCGCGGCCGAGCAGCGCGGCCAGGCTCTGCGCCGCGGCGTCCCGCTCAGCTCGTTCTTCGTCCATCTGCCGTTCCAGATTGCGAAGGTTCTCGCTCAGCATGTCATGCCGGCCCTGCAGCTCCCGGCTGTCCGCGATGTTTTCCCGGAAGGCGTTGATGAGGTCTTTGACCTCGGCGTATTCGTCAAGGCCCGGCAGCCCATAGTCGCGGACGAACTCCCGGGCTTCCAGCTCCAGAAGGGCCAGGTCGTCGCTCGTCTGGGCGGCGAGCAGTTCAAGGCGCTTCAATTCGGCCTCGTGTCGCTCCAGCACGGAGCGGTTCGACGTCGCGCGCCGTTTGGCCTCGCGATAGGCCTGGTAACGGGCGATGGCCCGTCCGGCGGCTTCCTGCACGTCGTTCTCGCTTTCAATCGTCTCGCCGGCCTTGGCAAACGTGTCCTGGAAACGGCTGAGCAACTGGGGTACCCGCTCCTCGGCCTCGGCGGCCTTCTCTTCCTGCCCCGCGAGTGCCGTGCTCCGGATCCGTAGTTCCATCTGCGTGGATTTGTACTGGTCGTAGAGGGCCTCCAGTTCGCGCACGCTCTGCAGCCCCGATTCGCGCAGCATGTCGTCGATGCGATCCAGGCTCTTGTCCCGCTCCACGGCGGCGATATTGGCCAGTTCCTGTTCGGCGATGCCGATATTGCGGGCGAGGCGCTTGAGGTGGCCCTGCTGGGAGAGGTGCATGGTGAGGAAAATGAGGCCGACGGCGAGGGTGACCAGGGCTCCGATACCCGTTTCCCGGTTGTCCGACAGGAAATAATAGCCGCCTATGGCGCAGGCGATCAGCAGGCTGACGATGCCCAACGGCAGAAATGCGCGGAGTTCGCCCTTCACTTCTTCGTAGGTGCCTTGAAGCGAGTGAAGATCGCTGGCGTGCTGGCTTCGCTGACTTTCGTGGAGGCGCACCTGCACCTGGTATTCCCGGGCCAACTCCGAGAAATCGGCGCAAGGCTCAAAGAGGGGGTCGTAGGGCGCGTTGAGCGCCCGCAACGAGGCCACCTCCTTGCGCAGGGAAGCCCGCAGCGCGCACTCTTCATCGCGGGCGCGGAGCGCGGCCGCGAAAGAGCTGGCCAGTTGGGTGAGCCACTCCACCGGGTCCGCCGAGAGGCGGCTGAAGTCGGGCATCTCGGTCAATTGCTGCTGGACCTCGTCCATGCGGTCTTTTGCGGCGTTGACCAGGGTACGGGCTTCGTCGATGCGCTGCGTCAATTGATGAAGGGTGGCCTGGGTCTGATTGATCTGCTGCTCGAGTGCGGGCGGGAATTCGTTGGACTGAAGGGGGCGTCCACTGCCGGCTTCCAGTTCGACGGCCAGTTTCTGCTTCAGGGCCTCGTGCTGCGCCTGCGACTTTTCCAACTGGCGTTGCGCGGCGGCGACACCCGCCTGGGCGGCCTGAACCTGGCTATCCAAATCGAGGGGGAACCCCCGCAGCGCGCCGAGCGCCTCACACTTGACGGAGATCGCGGTAATCTGTTCCTGAAGCCGCTCGACATCGCGCAAGCGCTCGAGATCACCCTGGTGCTCGTGGGCCGCGAGAGCGGCTTCCGCATCCGCCTTGTCCCGCTGGAGGGCCGCGCCCTCATCCAGAACCTTCTTTCGGGCGATGGCCAGGGCGCGCAGGGTTTCCTGCTGTTCGCGGGCGACTTGATACTCCTTTTCCAGCGCCGCGAGTTGCTGGCGCGCGGCGGGCAGGGGCTTGTTCCGGGCGTCGGGGCGCCCGATCGCCGAAATGCGCCGGGCCAGGGCGTCCAGCGCGCCCTCCACCGTGCCCGCGCCGCCGCCGGAGTCCGCCAGCGCCAGGATAGTTTCCCGGATCTGGTCCAGGGCTTCGCTGTCGCCGAGGTCGGTGAGGCTGGTATGGGTAATGGTGGCCGTGCTGAGGAAAACATCCTTGCCCAGGCCCAGATGGCGGCGGGCAAAGTCGAGTTCGCGATTGCGAAACCGGGTAAAGGAATCCGTCACGTCCTTATTCTTCAACCGGTCGAAGACCTGGATCGACTCGCGGTCCTTGTCGAAGTTGCGCACGACTTCATAGACCTCGCCGCCGTCCAATTCATAGGTCAGTGAGCCGCCATAGGACCCGTCTCCGTTCCAGGGCGCGCGGAGGGCGTTCGCGTCGTCGTAGATCCGCTGGGCCTCGTTTCGCTTTTGCCCGTAGAGCATATCGGCCAGAAAGGCGCGGATGGTGGACTTCCCCTTTTCGTTGGGGCCGATGATGATCTGGAGTCCGGGCACGAATTCGATGACTTCGTCGCTGAAACGGCCGTAGCCCGCCATATGGATCGATCGAATTCTCAACGATAATCTCCCGTCAGGCCTTTGATGGGCAGCGGTGTGGCGCGATAAGCGCATACACCAAGATCCCGGCTGCGCTGGCGCTGTAGCCGCAGCGCATGGCTCGGCGCGTCGCCGATTTCTTCGCTGATACGCTGCACAAAGGCCCCAAGGCTCGTGCGCTCCTTCGCAATCGCCGCGTAGTCATCGCCGACCTGGCAGGCTTCGCGCCACTGCAGATAATGGACCTCCTCAGCAAGAATATCCCGGATCCCTTCCAGTTCGTCATAGATCTGCCGGAGCAGGGCGCCTTCCAGCGTCACGCGAATCAGGGGACAGTCCCGCAAGGGCAGGAGCAGAGCGCGAATCCCGTCCAGCAATTCCTGGCCGCTCGTGAAGGCGCTGCAGTCCAGCGTCAGCGCCTGGAATCGCCCCGATGAAAGGTTATAGGGGGTGACGGTGGCGTTCGAGCCCGCTTCAATGTCAATCTCCAGGCAGGCGTGGCTGCCGGACTCTCCCGGGTGGCAACTTTCCGGTGCGCCGGGATACCAGATCGCCGTTCCTGTGGGGTTCGTGATCTCGGTTCGCCCATGGAGTCCGCCCAGACCCAGATAGGCCAGGCCGTCGGGCAGCGCGGGCATCGTTTCAAAAGCCGCCGTGCCTTCCCGTCCGCCGTGGAGCACGTTTTGCTCCAGGCCATAACCGATGGCGACGTGGGTGCGGCCGTCCCGGGGAATTTCCAGATCGCCCGGCAGGCGGTCCATCGGGGCGCCGTCCGTCAGCCCGAAGCCGTGCACGGTGAAATCCCGATCCGGCAGCGCGACACTGCGCCAGACGGGTTCCGAGAACACATGGACGTTGGCCGTCCAAGCCTCGGTCAGATAGGGAGAACCCGCAACGGCGGGGTCGTGTCGTCCGGCGCAGAGAAAGACCGGGGTGGGCGCCAGAGCGCCGAAGGCGTCGCGCAGCGTGTTGATGGTATTGCGGGTGACGCGCTCGTGTTCAAAGAGATCTCCCGTAATGAAGATGGCGTCGGCTCGGACGTCCCGGGCGCGATTCAGTATTTTCTGGAGCACCGCGTGGAGATGTGCCCGGTATTCATTGCCGAGCGTGGGCGGCAATTCCATGGCGGCACAGGACTGGTCGAGATGGATATCGGCGGTATGGATGAACTTCATTGGCGTGGCGTGGTACCCGATCGGTTGGCAAAGTCCCGTGGATTTTCGTCCCTAGTGTGGCAAATTCCGACGCAGGATCCAAGTGCGGGCGGAAAAGGGTTCAACACCCCGGCCCTCAGCGGGCGGGCGGCGCGGGCGCGGGCGCGTGTCGGGGCCGCCCGTGCGCGGCGTCATTGAAGCCGACCGCCCGGTCATGGTGCAGGATGCGCCGCCGCAGGGCGCTCGCGAAAGCGTGATTCTCCCGGTTGTTTCGCTCGAACGCCCGGAGGTAGTAGGGCACAAGAAAGGCGCTGAGCGTGCGTTCGATGGGGCCGCGATTCAGTTGGTGGCGTTCCACGATGGCGGCGGATCGCGACATGCGGAGTACTTCGAACATGGCGTAGCCCATATCGTAGTAGCGGACCCGCTCCGCAGGCAGGGAGGCAGGCTGCCACACATAAGAGCGCGCGTCGGCGAGCCGGCGGATTTCCACCCCTTCTTTGCCCAGCCGGTGAGCGAGGACAATGTGCTCCAGCGGAGAGAGTCCTTCCACTTCGTCGAAGCCCCCGATCCGTTCGAAGATTGTTCTGCCGATGCTGAAATTCGACGATTGCGCGTCGAAGTAGGAAACCTGCTCCGCGTACTCGTCATCATCCGGCGAATCGTCGATGGAAAGTCGCGTGAAACTATCCGGAGACAATTGGGGGTGGACGTGAATTTCACCGGCCAGACAAACCTCCACCTGATCGCCACCGTGCGCCCGCCAGTGGTTCTCCACAATCCGGGGGCTGGCGAGTTCGTCCTCGGCGAAAAAGAGGAGCATCGTTCCCGTGGCCAGGGTCACACCCTTGTTACGGGCGGCCGCGAAGCCCACGCGCTCCGTTCGGATGGGGCGGATACGCACCGGCGCACCCTGCGCGTAGCGCTGGAGCACCGAGGAGGTGTCGTCCGCGCTGCCGTCATCCACGACGATAATTTCGAAGCGCGCCGCTGGAAAGGTCTGCTGTTCGAGATGGGCCAGGCAGGTGGGCAGCCAGGCGGCGCGATCGCGGGTCGGGATGATTATGGAGACGTCCATGGTTGCAACCACCGTTTTCCCGAGTTGCGGTAGAAGTTCCGAGTGCGCGGCTCGCGCTGCGTCTCGCAGAGCTTACCCAAGGTGGGCGGGTCGGCGCAAGCCGTGAAATGGAAAGCAATTCCGGGGGAGTGGTACTATGCGGAACCGGAGGCGTTCACTGGTTCGCACGGGCGGCCACCGGCTCCGGGGCAATGGAGCCGCACGATGATGGTCAAAGAACGGAAACGGTCAAGGTGGAACTGACGTCTCGACGATTCGGCATGCTCCCCCTTTTCCTGCTGGCGGCGATCTTCTCTTTGCTCGCACCGCTGTTCTGGACCCATGTGGAGGCCCCGCCGGGCGCGGCCTCCGGTGCTTTTGAGAACGGGGAGGTCTACGGTCGCATTCTGCCGACCCTTTCCTACGCCAGCAGCCGCCTTCGGGATGGAGAATGGCCCCTTTGGTCGCCCCGGCAATTCTGCGGTGTCCCATTCTTCGCCAATCCCGTGCACGGCATGCTGCAACCCTTGAACCTCGTGTTTCTGGTTACCCCGGCGGTGACGGGCCTCGCGCTTCACGCCTTCGCCGGACTCTTCCTCATGGCCCTCTTCACCGCCCTGCTCCTCCGGACCCTCGGCACGGCCTGGATTCCCGCCGCCATCGGCGGCATGGTCTATGCCTTCGGCGGGGCCAGCGTCTCCGTCATGTCGAGTCCCGAGATGCTCGGTGTGCTTATCTGGCCCCCCGTGTTGTACGGCATCGCGTACCAGTTCAGTGAGAAATACCGGCGCATTCTGGTTCTGCCGGGGGGCGTGGTGATCGCCCTTCTGCTCCTCGCCGGCGAGCCACTTTTCGGCGCCATCCTCGCGCTGAGCGCGCTGCTCTACGGCATCACGCGCGCCTGGGTCCGGCGTCGTTTCACCGGGATCCAGATCGGGGACACCCTCAGGGGCTTTGCCATGATGTCCGCCATCGGTCTGGCGCTGTCTGCGGTCCAGTGGCTTCCCTTTATGGCCTGGGTGCTGACCCTGGAGCATCCCGCCGAGGGGCTCTGGCCCGGTGGATGGTCCGGTCACCTTCCAGCGCACCTGAGCGAGATTCCCGCCGCGCTGCTACTGCCCCGCACCGCCGTGCTTCCGGGGATGCTCTATTCCGGTGCGATTCCGCTTATCCTGATCCCCGCCGCACTGCTCTATCGGCAGCGGCGATTTGAAGTGCTGTATTTTATCGCCAGCGCCGTCTTCTGGATAGGGATCGCCGTGTGGGGCTCCGATGCCTCCCCCGCGACCGACCCCTGGAAGGTGCTGGTCTATCCCGGCACCTTCGCCGTGGCCCTGCTCACGGGGTTTGGCGCCGATCGGCTCCTGCTGGCGGGCCGTGATCCGCGTTCGCCCCTGATCTGGGGCTCGGTCCTGCTGGCCATGATTTTCGCGGCGGTCCTGCTGGTCGTCGGCACGGCGGACACCCGCGGGCGCATCGCCCCGGCGGTACTTGTACTGCTGCCCTTCTTCGTTCTCCGTGTGCGCTGGATCGGGGTGATGTGCGGCGCGTGCCTGGCTTTCCTGCTCTTTGTGGATCTGCGCGAAGCCAGCACCAACGTTTACCAGCATCCCTATGCGGGGGACGCCCACTGGCTCGACGCGTGCCTGCCCGCCGTGCGCGAGGCGGAGGCCCAGGCCCTGGGCGAACGTATTCTCACCCTGCCCGCTTCACGCGAGTCGGTGCTGCCCGCGAATATAGGCTTTCTCCACCCGGTGGAAAACGCGGGCGGGGCCTATTGGCCCCTGACGCGCGATCAGGCGCGATGGTGGTCGCGGCTGACGCCCTATATGGGCGTTTCGGCACTGAGCGCGGAGCCCGACGCGGATGGCCCCTTCTACCCCCTGCTTCTCAACTACATGGGCGTGCGGGTGGTGGCGGGTGAACGCAATCTCCCCTGGATGGACAAAGAAGAAACCCGCGAGCGGCTGCGGCTGCGCTTCCTGCGGACCCTCGGGCGGCTCAGCCTCTGGAAGAACGAATCAGCCCATGCGCGGGTGCGCTGGGTGCCCCAGTGGGAGGCTGCCGCCGATCTGGACGGCGCCATCGAAAGACTCGTTGCTCCAGACTTCCCGGCGCGCTCCACCTGCGTGGTCACGGCATCGGGCGGAGAGTATGAGGCCCTTCTGCCCGCTTTGCCACCGGGCCATTCGGAGGACGGTGCGACCTTGGTTGCGGAGGCCCGCTGCGCGGTGGCGCGCGAGTCCGCCGAAGAGGTCGAGATCACGGCCGACACCACACGACCGGGAATTCTGGTGCTGGCCGATACCTTCGCGCCCGGCTGGCACGCCTACGTCAACGGGGCGCGTGAACCGATTCTGAAAGTGAACGGCATGTTCCGCGGCGTGTATCTGCCCGCGGGCAAACACAATGTAACCTTCACCTATGCGCCATTGAGTGTCACGCTGGGCCTGCTCACATCGGGCCTCGCGCTGATCGGGTGCCTGGGCTGGGCCGTCTTTACGGCAAGCCGGCAGCTTTACGGGCATTTTACGCAACACGGCGGGGGCGCCGCCCCCATCATTACCCCCGCGGATTTTTCGGGGAACAAGGAATCGTGACCATGACCCGAAAGATTCGAGTCGGATTCATCGGAGCCGGCGGCATCGCGCCCGGACACTATCAGCGGCTGATGGCCACGGGCCGCGCGGAGATTGCGGCCCTGGCGGACCCATCGGCCGACTCGCTGGCGCGCTTTCGCGCGCGCTGTCCCGGCAGCGAAACCATCGCCACCTACTCCACCTATGAGCAGATGCTGGCGGCGGTGGATCTCGACGCGGTACTGGTGTTGAGTCCCCACGCGTATCACGGCGAGCAAATCTCCGTGAGCCTGAGGCGCGGCCTCCACGTGCTCACCGAAAAGCCCTTCGTGTGCGACCGCCACGAGGCCCGGTCCCTGATCGACCTCGCCCGGGAAACCGGGAAAGTGCTCTCCCTTTCGTACCAGCGGCACTATGATCCCGTCTTTCGCTACATGCGATCGGCCATTGCCGAGGGCCAGCTCGGGGAAATTCAATTTGTACAGTCCATCCAGGCGCAGGAGTGGCTTCGTCTCACCGAAGGCACCTGGCGGCAAGTCCGCGCACTTTCCTGCGGCGGGCAGTTGAATGACTCGGGCAGCCACGTGATCGACATTATTTTGTGGGTTACGGGCCTTCGGGTGGCGGCGGTGTCGGCGCGGGGCGAGAATTTTGGTCGCGAAGTGGACGTAAACAGCGCCATCACGCTCAACTTTGAAAACGGCGCCCTCGGGAATATCTCCATCATCGGCAATGCGCCCGCCTGGCATGAGGATCACACCATTATCGGCTCGAAGGGGGCGTTCTATTTGCGACAGGACGGCGCCCTCGTCCAGCAGGACGCCCAGGGTTTGCCGGTTTCCTACACGCTGCCCGACTACGCGGAGAATCCAGACAGCAACTTTATCGCCTGCATTCTGGGCGAGGCCACGACCGAATCACCACCCGAGTGCGGGCTGGAAACGATTCGCGTGACCGAAGCCATCTGGACGGCCATGGAGAGCGGTGGCGCGGTGCGCCTGGTCGAAAACTGACCACGTTCTTGCCGGTTCCCCGCGCGCCGGTATACTCTATGGAGCACATGGACGCGCCCGCCCGCGGCCCGGCAGTCGTGGACCCGGCGGTAGCAGAAGGCAGCAGTACGGCATGAATCAGCCCAATATCATCGTGATCACCGCGGACGGTCTCCGCTGGGATAGCCTTGGGTGTTCGGGCAACCCGGATGTCCGCACGCCAAACATAGATGCCCTCGCGTCCCACGGCATTCAATTTACCCAGGCCTTTTCTTCCTTTCCCCACACACCCTCCGGGGCCCATGCATTCCTCACGGGCTCGGTGCCGAACGCCTTCGATCCCGACGGACCCGCGCCGGGCCCGGCGATTGAGCCCCTCTTAATGCCGGATTTCCTGCGCGCTTCCGGCTACACCACGGCGGCCGTCGGCGCGCTGGACCTGCCGGGCGAGCGCCTGACCGGGAGCTTCGATCTCGTCGAGGCCATAGGGAGCCCGGGACTGGCCGACGCCTACCAGGACTGGCTGAGCACGGAAGGCCAGGCCCAGCCGGACGACGAAGACGCCTCCGCTGCGCTCCTGCTGCGGGAGGCGTACCACCCGACCACCTGGACCGGAAACGAAGCCGTGCGGCTGGCTCGAACCATTGCGGAACCCTTCTTTCTGTGGGTGAGCCTCCCCCGACCGCGATGGCCCCTGGATCCGCCGGTGCCCTGGAAGCACATGTACCGCCCTTCGCGACTCAAAATTCCCGAGGGCACGCTGCTGGATCCCCTGGAACCCGATCTGGAGATTGCCGATCCCCGTGACGGCGCGGGGCGCAGCGAAGCCGATTTCCGGCGCGTTCTCACCGCCTGGTACGGCGGCATCAGCCACGTCGATCGTCAAGTCGGAAGGCTCCTCGCCACGCTCACGTCCCGCGGACGCACCAACAATGTGTTCGCCGTTACGGCCGGACGCGGCGCCTGCCTGGGCTATCGCGGTCTCCTGCATACGGCGCCCGCACCGCTCTACGAGCCCCTGGTCCGGGTGCCCCTCGTGATCGGCGGGGTGCCCAATCAGCGGCGCGGCGGTACCGATTCCGCCCTCGTGTCAACGGGTGACCTGGTTCCCACGTTGCTCGAAGTGCTCGATGTCGAAAGTGCCCCGATCGAAGGGGGACGCAGTCTTGCTTCCCATCTGCGGGAGGAGGGACTTCCCCACCGCCGGACCCTCGTGTTGTGCGGGGAAGATAGCTGCGGCCTCCGCTCCGCCCGCTACAAGTGGCTGGTGGAGGGGACAGGCCGAAGAGAGCGTCTCTTTGATTTGCAGGCGGATCCGCTGGAACGGCACAATCTCCTGGGAGAGCGGCAGTCGTCGGCCATTCGCAAGATGCTGCTGGCGTCGCTCGGTTCCAGTGCCGCCGATCCACAACGTTAAGGCAGCAAACGCCCCGGCGGGGGCAGGAGTAGCAGTACCTATGATTTCGTCCTTTCTTCTGGGCAGCCTGTGCATGCTGGCGTCCCTGCCGGGTGAAGTCTCCTACCTTCAAGGCTATGAGGCATACCGCGCGGCGGACTATGGGAAGGCGCTCAAGGCCTTTCAGGCATCGGAGGGCGATCCGTCCCTTGGGCCCTGGGCGACCGTTCGGATCGGCATGTGCCTCGCCCGGCAGAAAAACGGTGCGGGCGCCGAAGCCGCCTACCGAAAGGTCATCGACGGCCCGGAGGGACCCTGGCGTTCCATGGCCCGCGGGCATATGGCGAAACTCTCCGCCGAGCGCCAGGATCATGCCGGCGTGATCGCCCAGCTCAGCGGATTCGAGCAGATCGCGCCGACGCCCTGGTGGATGGAAAGTTACCTTTGGCAATTCAGCGAGGCGGCCCTGACCCGACCCGAGGTGTCGGACCCGCGCCTTGACTTTCTCCGAGATACCATCGAGAACACGAACTACATCAAGCAGCGCCTGGATGCTTCCCGGCTCCTGATCAAGTCACCGACGCCTCAGGATCAGACCCTGGCTCTCCTCGGCCTGCTCCGTGCGAGTGCCTACACGGATTTGAAAGAGAAGCTTCCCCTGGCGCCCGTTTCTCTGCCCGGAGCCGGCGGTGCGATGCCGGTTTCGGTGCTGGCGGCCCAGCTTTATGATCCCGATCCCGGCAACGATTCCAGCGTCCTGGCCTTGCTGCGGGAGCAGTCGGCCGATCCGGCGGCGCATTTCGTCGCGGCCTACGCAACCCGTATTGCCACCCAGAAGAAGAACTATGTCGGCGCGGAGTTCCTTTGCAGCTTCCTCGTCGATATTGCCCCGGAAACACGCGACGCGGGAGAGACCGTCTGGTATCTCGGCGGCGTCCTGGAAAAGGAGGGCCGGCTCGCCGACGCCGCGCGGGTTTATGAGCTGCTTCCATCGAAATGTAAGAATCACTTTCGCGCCGACGACGCGCTCTATCAACTCGGGCAGCTCTACCTGAACCAGGGTAATGCCGCCCGGGGGCTGGAGTACTTTGTGCGGCTTGGCCGGGAGTATCCAGACAGCCGATTCCGCTCCCAGGCCTACTACAAATGTGCCACCCACCCGGCTACGGCGTCGGATAGCGCGCTCACCCGCCTCTATTACACGGCGGCCTCCGACAATGGTCTGGGCTACTACTACGCCCATCGGGCGCTGGAGCGCCTGAAGGAGGCCAAGGTGCCTACGGGAGCGCCCGACGTCAATCTCAGGGTGGACGGCACGAATCCCGTGCTCCTGCCCTTTGGCAATTTGCTGGAGGAATTACCCCCCCTGCCGGAATCGGTTATCGCCGATCCCGCGTATCAGCGCCTCTCTTTCTTCGCGCGCCACGGCCTCGAAGAGAGTGAATGGGAGGTGGTGCCCATGTTACAGGGGCTGAACCAGCGACCTGATCGGGAAATCCGCCTCCGCGCCATCGCGGAGGCCGGCCTGGCCCACACCGCGCTGCAATTTGCCACTCACGAAGGCTGGGGGGTGGACGAACAGGGACGGCGCAGCCTGGCGCGGCTTCGGCTGGAGTACCCCCGGGCCTACTGGGAAGAGGTACAGGATATGGCTCGGGAAACGGGTCTGGATCCCTACTTCATTCTTTCCATCGCCCGCCAGGAGAGCACCTTCCGACCGAATCTCACCTCGCGATCCGGGGCGAGTGGCGTCATGCAGATCATGCCGGCCACCGCGAAATGGATGGCCGATGTGGACCCCAATATCGAGCCCGTCCACGTTGCCAATCTGGAGTCCCCCGTAAATTCGCTTCGATTGGGCGCCTGGTACCTGCACCGCATGGTGGAGCGGAGCAACGGCAATCTTATCGATGCCGCCGCGTCGTACAACGGGGGACCGGGCAATCGGGACAAATGGCGGGCGAAGTTCCGGAATCTGGATCTGGACGCTTTCGTAGAGGCCATTCCCGTCGATGAAACCCGCGACTACGTTCAGAAGGTGCTCGGAAATTACGCGGCCTACCGCTCCCTGTACCCCCCGGCGTCTTGAACAAGACGGCCCCACGGGAACGAGAAAAAAAGATCTCGCGACGGGCTTCGGAAACTCCTATAATGTCCCCCAGTGTCCCCGGTGCCTGGCGCCGGGCCGCGGTTCCTTCCATTCATGATTTTTACAAGGAGAGAGAAATGTCAGACAGCAAGTTGAGCCGCCGCGCCTTTCTGGCGGCGACCACGACGACCGCGGTGACCATCGCCTCGGCCCAGCCCAACACGGCCCAGGTCGTGCCCGGTAAGATTTCCCCCAATCAGAAGCTGAACGTCGCCGCTATTGGCGCGGGCGGCAAGGGCGGCGGCGATATCTATGCCTGCCGCGAAGAAAACATTGTCGCCCTTTGCGACGTGGACGCGGATCGCGCCGCGAAGGCCTTCGGCACCTTCACCGACGCGAAGAAGTTCAAAGACTACCGGAACATGCTGGAGCAGATGCCCGAGATCGACGCGCTGACGATTTCGACTCCGGACCACACTCATGCGCCCGCCGCCTACATGGCCATGAAGATGGGCAAGCACGTTTACGTGCAGAAGCCGCTGACCCACACCGTGGCCGAGGCGCGCCTGCTGAAGAACACGGCGGAGGAGATGAAGGTCTTCACCCAGATGGGCAACCAGGGACACTGCGGCGACGGCGCACGCGAACTCTGCGAAATGATCTGGAAAGACGCCATCGGCCAGGTGAAGGAAGCCCACGTGTGGACACACCGTCCCGTGTGGGCGAATCAGGGCATGGGCGAGCCCCTTCCCCCCCAGAAGACCCCCGAAAACCTCGACTGGGATCGCTGGATCGGCGCGGCCCCCTGGCGCCCCTACAACAAGGGTCTTGCGCCCCACGACTGGCGCGCCTGGCAGGACTTCGGCGGCGGCGCCCTGGGCGACATGGCCTGCCACATCATGGACCCCATCTACATGTCCCTGAAGCTGGTGGAAGCCGAATATTTCACCGTGGAAGTGATTGAGCAGAAAGGTGTCAACAGCGAGACCTTCCCGATCATGAGCACCATCAAGTACTCCTTCCCCGCGCGCGGCGACATGCAGGCGGTGGACGTGTACTGGTATGACGGCCACTGGCCCAACCCCGACAAGCCCGGCGAAGAAATTTACAACCGCCCGAAGCGCCCCGAAGGTATCCCCGAAGGCGAAATGCTCGGCGACAACGATTCCAACGGCTCCTTCCTCATCGGCGAGAAGGGCATTATCACCACGGGCGAATACGGCGACCGTACCCGCCTCATGCCCGCCTCCGCCATGGAGCAGTACACCAAGCCGGAGCCCTTCCTGGAACGCATCCCGGATCAGAACCCCTATCTGAATTGGATCAACGGCATCAAGAACGGCTACCAGCCCGCGTCCAACTTCTCCTACTCCGGCCCCTTCACCGAAATGGTGAATTTCGGCAACCTGGTGGTCAAGTCCGGCCAGAAGCTGAAGTGGGACAACATCAAGGGCGAAGTTACGAACGTGAATAACCCGAAGGAAATCGTGAGCAAGGAATATCGCAAGGGCTGGGAACTGCCCTGCTGATTTGGTGAATGAATTGTCGAGCCCCGGTGCGGTGACGGCCGCACCGGGGCTTTTTGTAATGGGCAGGGGTCTTATGGGTCTTTTGGGTCGTATGGGGACCATTTAGTTCTCCCTGCTGTCCCTGCCGTCCCTGCAACGCGAGGCCCAAACCCACCGATCAAGGAATCCTCCATGTGGTACAAAACACGCCTGACTGAACTGCTCAACCTCCGCTACCCCATCGTGCAGGGACCCTTTGGCGGGGGGCATTCCTCCGCGGAGTTGGTGGCCGCCGTTACGAATGCCGGCGGGCTCGGCTCCTTTGGGGCCATGGGCCTGGCGCCTTCCGAGCTGGGCGGCTTGTGCGCGTCGATCCGCGCCCTGACGGACGGCCCATTTGCCATCAATTTCTGGGTGTCGACGGTCGACAGTTTGGCCGACGCAACTTCCGTGGAAGCGCGCTTTCAGGAGGCGCTCTCTCCACTGGCGTCGCTCTTCGAGGAACTCGGCGTCGCACCGTCCTTGCTGACACCCGCCGCCCCCCACGATTTTGACGCCCAGGCCGAGGCGCTGCTCGAAGCCGCCCCACCGGTCTTCAGTTTCGTGTTCGGCGTTCCCAATCAAAGCATACTCGAGCGCTGCCGACAGCGGGGCATTGTCACCGCTGGTACCGCGACCACGGTGGAGGAGGCCGTTGCGCTGGATGAAGCCGGGGTGGATGTTGTCGTGGCCACGGGCTTCGAGGCGGGCGGACACCGGGTATCGTTTCTGCGCCCGGCGGAGTCGTCCCTCATGGGCACCCTGGCCCTCGTGCCGCAGGTGGTGGATTCTGTCCGTGCCCCCGTAATTGCGGCGGGCGGCATTGCCGACGGGCGTGGTGTGGCAGCGGTCCTCGCCCTGGGAGCATCGGGGGCACAAATTGGCACCGCCTTCCTGGCCTGCGAAGAATCCAACGCCACTACCCACCATCGGGACACCCTCCACAGCCAGACGGCTTGGCATACCGTGTTGACCCGGGCGTATTCAGGGCGTCTGGGCCGGGGGCTTGCCAATCGCGTATCGGAGGCCTATGCACAGCGGCACGAACGGCCCATGCCTTATCCACTCCAGGGCCAGTTGAACCGGGTGCTCCGCGAAGCGGGCGAAGCCCAGGGGCGCGAAGATTTCACGCCCCTCTGGGCGGGCCAGTCCGCAAGGCTGGTGCGTGACCGGCACGCGGCGGCGCTGATTCAGCGCGTGGTCGATGAGGTGGAAGAGCGGATTGGAGCGTTGGGAAACAAGTAGAAAAGTCCGCGCCAATGATTTCTGCCAGTACAGTCTAGTCGGCGTCTTGGATATCGGAAAGTGTATAGCGGGCCTTAGGATCGCGCTCCAAGTCGGTGCGATGGGTATGTGTCAATACACCTTTGCTTACAAGTCCATCAAGCAGCTTCTTGCATGCGGGCCAGGATTGCGAAGTCAGTCGCTGCGCATCGCTTACGCTAATACTTCCGTTTTCCGCAACAAAATTCAGGCAGCGCCGTTCTTGGTCGCTGAGCAATCGCGCCAGCGACGCCCCCACGACACTAGCAATGTCGGAGTCGACCCAAGCCTTTCGTTGCTTGATTTTATTTCTGAGTATGACAGTGACATGGGTGCCTACATCTGGTCTCGCTCTAAATTCCGGGACGGGCAAACCCATTTCGCCCATGGTTGCCTTCATTCGCCGCGTGCCCTCACGAGCCATTTTGACGAGATCCAAGTATCGCAACGCGTTCATAAGATTTGGATTTCGTGGAACACTTAGCACAGTGTAGATATTGCTCGGTGAGACAAAAGGCATGAAGGAACCTGGGCTCAATATTTCGAGACGGTCATCGAACATCTTTACGAACACGGTCGCGTTGCGCAAACCATTGCTGTAGGTTCGGTGAACGCAAGCGTTAACAATCGCCTCGTACCATGCCGTTTCGGGATATTCTTCCGCAGTAAAAAACTTACCTCCGGGTCCAAGTCTCGAAAACGTTCGAAGTTGTGACTTGAGGATCTGGGCAATTCCAATGATCTGCTCCGGAATGCTTCCATCAACATAAAGATCTTTTACCGCGTTCCACTTTTCACCTGATCCCTCTTCTTCGCCATCAAAGCGAAGAAATCGGATACGACAACCAGGCGCGACTTCCCGTGGTACGGATGCAAAAAGTAGTGCGCACGCTAAATTGGGAAGAAATTTTCCGACGCGAATTTTGCCGAGTGAATGACGACTCAATATCTCCTCAGGTCGCAACTCCGCACTAAGCTCGTCTCGCGCCCGAACTGTTTCGACAAACTGACTTATGGCCCGACCATTGAAATCCTCGGGAAAATCTAGGCTCACAAGTTCAGACTCTGCCCGAACCTCACCTTTCGAATCTCGCAGCTCGCGGATTTCGAGATCGTCTTTCAACTTCCTTCGTTGATCCCCGATACGCACAAAATACTCACCTTGTGCCGTCGCAACCGCTTTGGTTTCGTGAAACTGAACGTAGAAAAGCAGAACAAAATCTTGTTCGCCTGAAGGATGCGTGAAGGGAAGTCGCTTTGACTTGAAGTGCGCATCGGGACACAAGTCCGCTCTTGCCTGTTCAAGTCGGTTCACGTGGTTTGGTGACTGCCTGACAAAGCCTTCCAGAGTGCCATCGTCCGAGATTCCAATTGCAATAAGCCCGCCCCCCGTCGTGTTTGCCCACATTGAAAGGTACTCGGCCAATTGCTTGGGTTGAATACGGCTCGACTTCTTCTCTATCAGGCTACTTTCATGAACTCCAGCCATGAATGCGGCATCCGCAAAGCTAAAGATCTCCTCCGCAGTCAGGACAGCCGAATAGCTTCGCGCAGGTAAATCATCAAAATACATCTGGCCGTCAGGGGTGGACATCATGATAATCTCTCATTTTCAACAATCGAACTATGGGTATTGTATCGTTCTCGACCCCATCAGTAAACTTCCATCAAATGATCAGCATCACATCCCCATACGAATAGAACCGAAACTCCTCCCGAATGGCGTGCTGGTACGCGTCCATAACGAGTTCCCGTCCCGCAAAGGCGAAGACGAGGGCGAGGAGGCTTGATTTGGGCAGGTGAAAGTTCGTCTGCAGAACATCCACGCCGCCATATGTGTAGGGCGGATAGATGTACTTGCTGGTGTTGCCTTCGCCCGGATGGAACCGGCCATCTCGGTACTGGGTTTCGAGGGTCCGGGTGGCGGTGGTGCCCACGGCGACGATCCGGCCGCCCGCGGCGCGGGTGGCGTTCAGGGTGGCGGCTGCGTCTTCCGACACATGGAACTCTTCCGGGTCCACATAGTGGTCTTCAAGCTTGTCTGCGGTGATGGGCTTAAAGGTTCCATAACCTACGTGAAGCGTCACGTGGGTTTTGTTCACGCCTTTTGCCGCGAGCGCGTCGAAAACTTCCGGTGTGAAGTGAAGTCCCGCCGTGGGGGCGGCCACGGCGCCGTGATGGCGGGCATATACCGTCTGGTATCGCCGCAGGTCGCTGTCCGCCTGGGTTTCCCGGTGAATGTAGGGAGGGAGGGGCAGCTCGCCGATTTGCTCCAGTACCTCAATCACATTCGGCGCCTCAAAGTGCACCAGGCGCCGTCCCTCGGGGAGGATCTCGCCCGCCGTAGCGATGACGCCGCCGGCCAGATGCACCGGGGTGCCCGGCTTCACCTTGGCGGAAGGACGCACCAGCGCGGTCCAGGTCCCAGGATATTCCTCGTGGAGCAGGAAGATTTCCACCTGCCCGCCCGTGACTTTCTGCCCCTTCAGCCGCGCGCGAATGACGCGCGTGTCGTTGAGCACGAGGCAGTCGCCGGGATTCAGGTAATTAGGCTGGTTGGAGAAAACGTCTTCGCGAATCGTACCTGCGGCGCGGTCAACGACCAGCATGCGGGACTGGTCCCGCTGGGGGCAGGGCTGTTGGGCAATGAGATGGTCGGGAAGGTGGTAATCAAGATCGCTTGTATTCATGGGGACTCACGGATTGGGGCTTCGGGGAAGTCCTATGATCGCACAGAATCCGCGCGGGCTGCCAGTTTGAGGCGCTGACGCGAAACCGCTTGGATTCATAAACTAAGTGCAACAGGGTCTCGTTTCCCTGTTTGTCACTGTGGTCATGGCTTGCCGAATGTAGG